>DATIRG010000441.1:0-4516 GCA_035470005.1 Lutibacter sp.
CAAATGATGAAATTTTAAAATCGGCTGTTGAATCGCAATTGGCTATGGCGAAAATTAATATACAGGAAATTCAAAATTTACCTGCTCACAGCCATTTTCAACATCCATATTTTGGAAAGTTATCATTAAAAAAGAGTCAGCGCTTTTTGGCAATTCACACCAATCATCATTTGGCCATTGTGAATGACATACTTAAGAAGTAAAATTACTTCCAAACGAGAAAAGTGTTTTGAATTCTTGTATTCCGATCTATATGAATTTATACTTCCGTCTTCGGTCTTCCGTCTTAAAACCTATTTCTGCCTAAAATAAACAACGATAGGAACACCTCTAAAGTTAAATATTTCACGCATTTTGTTTTCAACAAAACGCTTATAAGGATCTTTTACATATTGCGGTAAATTTGCAAAAAACACAAACTGAGGTGTTGGTGTAGGCAATTGCGTACAAAATTTCACTTTAATATATTTTCCTTTATTTGCAGGTGGCGGACTTGATTTTAGAATATCAAGCATCACCTCGTTAAGTTTGCTGGTAGGAATACGTTTTTTTCTGTTTTCAAAAACTTCAACAGCAGTTTCAATGGCTTTAAAAACCCGTTGTTTTGTTAAAGCGCTTATAAAAATGATTGGCACATCAGTAAATGGCGCAATTTCTTGTCGTATTTTGGCTTCATAATCCTTCATGGTATTGGTTTCTTTTTCCATCAAATCCCATTTGTTCACCAAGATTACAATACCTTTTCTGTTTTTTTCTGCCAGCCAAAAAATGTTTTCATCCTGTCCTTCAAATTCGCGGGTGGCATCAACTACCAAAATGGCAACATCACATTCTTCAATGGCTTTTACGGCGCGCATCACCGAATAAAACTCTAAATCTTCTTTAACTTTGGATTTTTTTCTGATTCCGGCAGTATCCACCAAATTAAATTCAAAACCAAAACGATTGTATTTTGTATCAACTGTATCGCGCGTTGTTCCTGCAATATCAGTTACAATATTTCTTTCTTCACCAATCAATGCATTGATAAAAGATGATTTTCCTGCATTAGGTCTTCCAACAACTGCAAATCGAGGCAATTCATGTTCTTCTTCAACATCTTCCTCCATATCGGCAACCACAGCGTCCAAAAGTTCACCGGTTCCGCTTCCGTTAATTGAGGAAAGTGTGTAATATTCACCCAAACCAAGGTTGTAGAATTCCACGGCATCGGCATCACGCATAGAGTTGTCGACTTTATTAACAGCAATAAAAATCGGCTTTTTTATTTTGCGTAGCATATTGGCAACTTCAACATCCATCGGCGTAATTCCTTCTTCAACATCAACAACAAATATTATATGATCAGCTTCATCAATTGCCAGTTGAACCTGTTTTCTTATTTCTTCTTCAAAAACATCGCCAGAACCAATGGCATATCCGCCAGTGTCTATTACCGAAAATTCCTTGCCATTCCAATCACTTTTTCCGTAATGTCTGTCACGAGTAACACCACTTACAGAATCAACAATGGCGTCTCTTCGTTTTACCAAACGATTAAACAATGTCGATTTACCAACATTAGGCCTTCCTACAATGGCTACAATATTACTCATGTGTTTTTTAATTTTTTGCAAAATTACACTTTTTTATTTTGAAAATTTGAATGTTACCAATTCTAAATTAGACATGTAATAAAAAATAGTATATTTCGATCCTGAAAAAACCACAATATTATGATTGAAGAAAGAAATAGCGATATTTATTTACGTCCCCGAATTAAAATGAATTTTGAGGAAAGTCATCAAAAATTGCTGGCGAAATTTCAAAGAAATGTAAAAAATGCGGCTTGTAAATATTGCGTTAAAGTAATTGACGGACATATTGTTATTGATATTCCTTCTGAAGAAAATCATTTTTGGTCACCGCAATTACATATTGAAATAGAGCAGGTTGAAGAAAACAGCAGCATTGTTAAAGGATTGTTTGGACCAAAACCGCAGGTATGGACATTTTTTATGTTTATTCATTTCGCAATGGCCTTTGCATTTGTTGGGTTTTCAATTATGGCTTATGTACAATGGACCTTGAAAAGCGATTATAAAACTGCTTTAATGATCATTTTTGCCGTGCCAATTTTATGGATTGTGATGTATTTTTTGGGAAGTTTAGGAAAAAAAAGAGGCCACAAACAAATGGATGAACTTCATGGGTTTATGATGGAAACGTTGAAAAGCTAAAAAGTTAAATGTTAAACGTTGTTTGTTGTAAATATTAAACTGATTTCAAATCAAACTCCCTTTCCTTAGGAAAGGGTTGGGGATAGGAACAACTATTCAGTATATCCAAATCGTCTAAGCTGGCGTTTGTCGCTTCGCCAGTCTTTATTCACTTTTACGTACAATTCCAGATGAATTTGTTTGTCGAAGAATTTCTCTAAATCTTTTCGGGCTTCAACACCTACACGTTTAAGTGCAGCGCCTTTATGGCCGATGATAATTCCTTTTTGGGTTTCGCGCTCCACCATAATCACAGAACGGATTCTAATAATTTTATCGCTTTCAATAAATTCTTCAGTTTCTACTTCCACCGAATAAGGGATTTCCTTTTTGTAATGCATCAATATCTTTTCGCGAATAGCTTCATTGATAAAAAAGCGTTCCGGTTTGTCGGTCAATTGATCTTTTGGATAAAAAGCAGGCGATTCAGGCAATAGTTCAATAATTCGTTCAAAAAGTCCGTCAACATTGAATTTTTCCAAAGCAGAAATCACATAAACTTCTGCATTGGGTACTTTTTCTTTCCAGTAAATTACTTTTTCTTCCACTTCTTCCTGCGTGGACATGTCAATTTTGTTGATTAATAATAGAACAGGGATGGATGTTGTTTTAATTTTTTCGAAAAAAACCTCGTCTTTTAATTCCTTTTCGCCAATTTCAACCATATAAATAAGTACATCGGCATCTTCAAAAGCCGATTTCACAAAATTCATCATGGAAGCTTGCAGCTCGTAGGCAGGTTTTATGATTCCAGGTGTATCGGAAAACAGGATTTGAAAATCCTCTCCATTTACAATTCCTAAAATTCTGTGGCGTGTTGTTTGTGCTTTTGAAGTGATAATTGATAGTTTTTCACCAACAAAGGCATTCATTAACGTAGATTTACCCACATTAGGATTCCCTATAATATTTACAAAACCTGCTTTGTGATTCATTTTCAAGAGTTAAAATGCAAAGGTAACCTTAAAAAATTTTAATTTTAAAAAACTTATTGCTTTTTTAAAAAAAGATGTATCTTTGCAATCCAAATCGCGGGGTAGAGCAGCAGGTAGCTCGTCGGGCTCATAACCCGAAGGTCGCTGGTTCGAGTCCAGTCCCCGCTACAAGGCTTAAAGCTGATGAATAAACGGATTGTTTGCTACAATCCGTTTTTTTTATGTCTTCAATTTCCTTATTTTTACGTGCCGTAAACGATTCCGTAAACGTTTTTAAGATGAATCAACCCTATTCAGAGCCCAAAATATTCACTGGAGGAGTGGATATTAGCCAGTGGAAAAACCTCACTACCAAAGAACAAAAATTAGCCCTTTCTAAAGAATGGTTTGTTTATTATTCCTATCGAGACCCTGAGTCTAAAAAATTAAAGCGTCAATCACATATTAAAGCTGGCGCAAACAGATTCAAGAGTAGAAGAGGAAGATTGACTGTTTTAAAAACCTTGCAACGAAATTTAGGACTGTTGTTGGAAAATGGTTTCAATCCATATGAAGACAATACCACTAATAAAGAACGTTTTTTAGGCAAGAAACCAGAAGTTGCAGCGTCAATAGATTCAATTACAGCGCAACCAACAACGGGCAACAACATGCAACAACATGCAACAACCAACAACAACATTCAACAAGTTGAAACAATTGGAATGTCCATTACCGAAGCATTTAAATTTGGATTGGGTATTAAGAAAAGAGAGCTAAATTCAAATTCATATCATGGATATTCAAGCCATATCAATCGATTTGAAAAATGGTTGACAGAAAAAGAATTACATAACAAAGGAATTTCAACCATCACAAAAACGCTGGTTATAGAATATCTCAATAGTTTACTGCAGGTTTCAAGTACACGCAACAGAAATAATTATAGATCCTCTATCAGTTCATTATTTACCACCTTAGAAGATAACGAGCTTATTAAAGACAACTTTGTCAAAAAGATTAAAAACCTAAAAACAACACCAGAGCGTAATAAAACTTATACTCCTGCAATGCAAAAGGATATCTATGATTATATGCAGGAAAAAGACCCTTTATTGCTTCTTTTTGTTCAATTTGTATCGTATAATCTTTTAAGACCAATTGAAGTGTGTCGCTTGAGAATTGAGGATATTGATATTAAAGACAAGAAACTATATGTCAAGGCCAAAAACAAAGCGGTAAAAATCAAAATTATACCAGACCACTTACTAAAAGAAATACCAGACTTGTCAGAACTGGACAAAAAGTTGTATTTATTCACTCCAGAAAAAATAGGAGGACAGT
>DATIRG010000442.1:0-1693 GCA_035470005.1 Lutibacter sp.
GACATAACTATTTTTTGTGGCAAGTTGCGCATTTAAATTCTTCTAATTTGAATTTGATGAAAGTAGTCCCATTATTTTCTACTTTTGGATGACATTTGGAGCACTCAACATTTTTATGAGCACCTTCTAAACTAAACTCTAATTTGTTATGATCAAACTTTTCAGGCTTCCAATTTTCAAAAGCATGGCATGTGCTGCAATCTGAAATTCCTTCAACCTGAAATTGTCCAAAGTGAACATCCCTGTGGCAAGTTTCACACTCGTTTTTAAGCGAACTAAATAAAATTGATGAAGTTTCATTTTCTGTTTTTCGATGACAGGATCCACAAGAAACCGAATTATGTTTTCCCAATAATGTAAAATCAGTTTTGCTATGGTCAAAAGTAATAGTATTCCAACTTTTTGTTTGGTGACAAAATTTACAGTTATTTTCTGGCAAGAATTCAGATTTAAGCTCATTTTTATGAATATTTTCGTGGCAGTTAATGCATTCAACTTGAGTGCCTTTAAATTGCCAGTTATTCTGTTGATAATGACAACTTTCGCAAGGTGTTGCTAAATGTGCGCCGGTTATTTGAAATTTAGCTTTATTGTGCATTTCAACTGTAAATGAGGAAGGCCTAAATCCATTTTCAGAATGGCAATCTGAACAGTTCTGTGTCTGGTTGTCGACGACAAATTGTGCTTTATGAAAATCTGTGTGACAATCTGTGCAAAGGGCGAATTTCATTTTGTAACCGGATGGTGCCTTATGACAACTGTTGCAGCCGACAAATTTATGTTTACCTATCAAAGGAAATTTTGTTCTGTTGTGGTCAAATGCTGAGGAATTAATTTTTTTGAAGCTGGCTGTGACATGGCAGCTTGAACAGTTTGGTCCAAAACTTCCCTTATGGACATCCTGATGACAGGAATTACAATTCTGGAAGGGGATGTTTTTAAATGCCTGATATTTTTTACCATTCTTCGTTTCGATTTTATGACAGCTTTTACATTCAACTTTAATGTGCGATCCTGATAATTTAAAAGCGGCAGTTGAGTGATCGAAATTTGCTGCGGGTTTAAAGGAATCATTATTATGACAATTATTACAATTATCTCCTAATGTTTTTTGATGTGAGTCTTCGTGACAGGGAGTGCAGTTGCTGCTCAAACCAAGATAAGTGTTTTTTCTTTTCTTTAAATTATTGTCGTTAATGTTCTCCGATTTATGACATTCCTTGCAATCTGTTTTGCTGTGCTTACCGATTAAACTAAATCCAGCTTTATTATGATCGAACGAGTTGGGATTAAAATTAATAATCCTGAAATTTCTTCCGTGATGTTCATTATGACAGCTTGAACAGTTTTTACCTTTAACTTCGGAACTGGAATGATAGCCTGTACCTGCATTCATCCTTGCTTTGATCTCAGTATGGCAATCCAGGCATTTTGAATTGCTAACCTGTTCGCCAAGTTCGTGACATTTAGTACAATTACTGATTCCTTCCAGATCGGCATGAAAGGTTGTGAGATCGCCCGGAGAGATCTGAGCATATAATTGAAAATAAATGCCGGCGATTAAAAGGCTTGTAAAGAGTCTAAAGATTTTTCTTCCTTAATTTTATGAGTGCTTTAAAACTGCTTCACCGAATTTTTTAGTGATTTTAATTCCGATTTCTTCTAAAAATTTTGTTGGGAGAATTCCACCTGC
>DATIRG010000443.1:0-7879 GCA_035470005.1 Lutibacter sp.
GGAAACGGCAATGCCGCTAATTCCCCAAATTCCTTTTGGCAAACCTTCATTTGTTGAAATATTTTTCCATGTTTCGCCTTCGTCCGTACTTTTCCACAATGCAGAACCTTCTCCGCCACTGGATAAACTATAAGGCGTTCTTCTGACATTCCAGGTTGTGGCATATAAAATACGCGGATTGTTGGGGTCAATAATTAGATCGATGGCACCCGCATCAGCATTGGAAAACAAAACTTTTTTCCAGGTTTTTCCTCCGTCTTTGGATTTATAGACGCCTCTTTCCTCTGTAGATTTATACAAATCACCCAAAACAGCCGCAAATACAATGTCCGAATTTTTAGGATGAATTCTAACCCTTGGAATGTGACGTGAATTTTTTAAGCCAACGTGTTCCCAATTTTTACCGGCATCAACTGATTTCCACATGCCATCACCGGAAGAAACATTGCCACGAACCGTTTTTTCTCCATTGCCAACATAAATTACGTTGTTGTCGGATTCACTTACGGCGATTGCGCCAACAGAACCGCCAAAAAAACCGTCGGAAATAGAACTCCAAGTATTTCCGGCATCTGTGGTTTTCCAAACGCCGCCGCCGGTTGCTCCAAAATAATAGAGATTTGCTTTGTTTGGAACGCCGGTTACCGCAGCACTTCTTCCGCCTCTGAACGGACCAATATTACGCCATTCAACAGATTTGTAAAATTCTTCACTAAATTTGGATACTGTTTTTTGTGCGTTAACTTTGTGTGCTGAAAGAAAAAACAAAAAGCCAAAAAATAAAATATATTTTTTCATAATGTTTGGTTGAAATAATTGAAAATAAACTGAATAGTAAATCTATTAAAAATAATTTTATTTAAAGCCACAAATTATATATAGGATGGAATTGTTAAAAATCAATAAAATAAATAAAACTGTGAATGGAATTATCCAAATTACAGGATCAAAAAGCGAAACAAACCGATTGTTGATTTTACAACAGTTTTATCCGAATTTAACGATTGAAAATACGTCAAATTCAGATGATTCCGTTTTGATGCAAAAAGCGTTGGCAAGCACTGCTGATGAAATAAATATTGGACATGCAGGCACGGCGATGCGTTTTTTAACGGCTTATTTTTCGGTAAAAGTAGACAGTGAAATTGTGTTGACCGGTTCACACAGAATGAAAGACCGGCCCATAAAAATTTTGGTTGAAGCCTTAACATCGTTAGGCGCGAATATCCAATATATGGAAAAAGATGGTTTTCCTCCGTTAAAAATTACAGGAAAAAAAATGGCAAAAGATTTTGTTGAAATTGAAGGAAATGTGAGCAGCCAGTATGTTTCTGCATTGTTGTTAATAGCGCCGACTTTACAAAACGGACTCAAATTAAAATTTAAAGGTGAAGTAACTTCTGTTCCTTATATAAAAATGACGCTGCAATTGTTGGCCGAACTGAGTATTGACTATGCTTGGGAAGGGAATTTGATTACAGTTCATCCAAAACCAATCATTGAGCCAAAAACTGTTGTGGTTGAATCCGATTGGAGTTCGGCATCTTATTATTACAGTTTGTGTGCGTTTAGTCCGAATTCAGAAATAACCTTGTCATCCTATAAAAAAAACAGTTTGCAGGGCGATTCAGTTTTAGCGACAATTTATGAAAATTTGGGCGTTTCCACGGAATTTAGTGAGAATGCCATCATTTTAAAAAATAAGCAAAACATCAACTTGCAACCTTTAACCTTAAATCTCATTAACGCGCCGGATATTGCGCAAACAATTGCCGTTACTTGTTTCGGTTTGGGAATTGAATGCTATTTATCCGGACTTCATACCTTGAAAATAAAAGAAACCGACAGGCTGGTTGCTTTAAAAACCGAGTTGGAAAAATTGGGAGGTGAAGTGATACTGACAAATGAAACGTTGCATTTACAACCATCAACAAAAATAAATGAAAACATCAGTATTGCCACTTATGATGATCACAGAATGGCTATGGCTTTTGCGCCTTTGGCCGTAAAAGTTGCCATTGAAATTGAAGATGCTGGCGTTGTTTCAAAATCTTATCCGACTTTTTGGGAAGATTTCACCCAAATTAGCCGTTAAAAGGCTGCAAAACAAACTTTTATTCCAAAACACTTGACAACGCCTATGCGGATGTTGTATCTTTGCCCTCTTTCTAATAAAAGTAAGGAAGAAACAATAGGGTTAAAGCTAATTTTCCAAGAAAGAATTCATAGCTTTTTTTCATTTGATCAATAAAAAATAATTAAAATAACTACATGAAATTATCAAAATTTAAGTTCGAATTACCAGAAGATTTATTGGCAGAATATCCGGCAGAAAATAGGGATGAATCGCGGTTAATGGTTTTGGACAGAAAAAAGAAAACCATTGAACATCATAGTTTCAAAGAAATAATTAATTATTTTGATGAAGGGGATTTAATGATTCTAAACAACACCAAAGTTTTTCCTGCAAGAATGTATGGTGAAAAGGAAAAAACCGGTGCGCGCATAGAAGTGTTTTTATTGAGAGAATTAAATGCTGAAAGCAGGTTGTGGGATGTATTGGTTGATCCGGCTCGAAAAATAAGAATCGGAAATAAATTATTTTTTGGTGATGATGAAAGTCTGGTTGCTGAAGTTATTGACAATACAACGTCTAGAGGAAGAACATTGCGTTTTTTGTATGATGGTTCTTATGAAGAATTTCGTCAAAAATTAGAAGAATTGGGAGAAACACCCTTACCAAAATATATTAAAAGAGCTGTTGAAAAGGATGATGAAGAACGTTACCAAACAATTTATGCAAAACATGAAGGCGCCATTGCGGCACCAACTGCAGGTTTGCATTTCTCCAAACATTTAATGAAACGTTTGGAAATTAAAGGAATTGACTTTGCAGAAATCACTTTGCACGTTGGCTTGGGAACTTTTAATCCGGTTGAGGTTGAAGATTTATCCAAACATAAAATGGATTCTGAGCGTTTGATTATTACACAGGAAGCTGTTGATATTGTGAACAGATCCATCGATCAAAAAAGAAGAATTTGCGCTGTGGGAACAACGGTTATGCGTGGTATTGAAAGTGCGGTTTCATCAAACAATCACCTAAATTCGTTTAATGGGTGGACAAATAAATTTATTTTTCCTCCTTACGATTTTAGTATTGCCAATTGTATGGTTACAAATTTTCATACGCCAAAATCTACTTTAATGATGATGGCTGCCGGTTTTGCCGGGTACGATTTTTTAATGGAAGCTTATGAAGTAGCTGTGAAAGAAAAGTATAAATTCTACTCGTACGGCGATGCGATGTTAATTATCTAATTGAAATACTATTATTTTAATAATTAAATTCCCGCCTTTTGCGGGAATCTTTTTATAAACCCTGTTTAAAATGATTAAGAAAAAGGACATACGTGCTTTAACCAAAACCCAATTGCGCGAATTTTTTGTAGAAAAAGGAGATAAGGAATTTAGGGGAAATCAGGTTTATGAATGGTTATGGGTTAAAAGCGCGCATACTTTTGAAGACATGACCAACATTTCGAAAGAAACACGTCAAATGCTTGAAGCTCATTTTGTAATCAACCATATTGAAGTTGACCAGATGCAGCGAAGCGCCGACGGAACCGTAAAAAATGCGGTACGTTTGCATGATGGGCTAATTGTGGAATCTGTTTTAATTCCGACGGAATCAAGAACAACAGCCTGCGTATCCAGTCAGGTTGGCTGCAGTCTAGATTGCAGTTTTTGCGCTACGGCACAATTAAAAAAGATGCGAAACTTAAATCCTGATGAGATTTACGATCAGGTGGCTGCCATAAATAAGGAGAGTTTGTTGTACTATAACCACAAATTGTCGAATATTGTTTTTATGGGAATGGGCGAACCATTGATGAATTACAACAATGTTTTAAAGGCGATTGAGAAAATTACTTCAGAAGAAGGATTGGGAATTTCGCCAAAACGTATTACAGTTTCCACTTCCGGTATTCCAAAAATGATCAAAAAATTGGCCGATGATGAAGTGAAATTTAATTTGGCGGTTTCATTGCATTCGGCAATTGATGAGGTTAGGAATCAAATCATGCCATTTACCAAAGATTTCCCTTTGCAGGATTTAAAGGAAGCTTTGGAATATTGGTATGATAAAACAAACAACAGGGTTTCATATGAATACGTGGTTTGGGACGGAATTAACGATACCAAAGAAGCGATTATGGCCTTGGTGAAATTTTGTAAATATGTGCCGTGTAAGGTAAATTTAATTGAATACAACCCAATTGGCGACCCTAATTTTCAACAGGCAAAACCGCAGGTTATTTCTGATTATATCAGTATTTTGGAAATGAACGATATTATTGTGAATGTGCGAAGAAGCAGGGGGAAAGACATAGATGCTGCCTGCGGGCAGTTGGCGAACAAAAAAAGCTAGCGATAACGCTAGCTTTTTTTTGCTTTATTTTAAAAGATTAAACTTACTAATTTCTTTTCAGTTTTTTCTTAATTTCAACTTCGTGGTAAGCTTCTATTAAATCACCAACTTCAATATCATTAAAGTTTTTAATTTGAAGTCCGCAATCATATCCTTTTAAAACTTCTTTTGCGTCATCTTTAAATCGTTTTAACGAACTTAAATCACCTGAATGAATTACGACACCATCTCTAATAACCCTAATTTTAGAATTTCTTTGAATTTTACCGCTCAAAACCATACAGCCTGCAATCGTTCCAATTTTAGAAATTTTGAAGACTTCTCTAATCTCAGTATTACCTAAGATTTCTTCTTTCATTTCAGGAGACAACATGCCTTCCATCGCATCACTTAAATCGTTGATGGCGTCATAGATAATAGAATATGTTCTGATGTCAATTTCTTCATTGTCAGCCAAAGTTCTTGCATTTCCTGAAGGTCTTACGTTAAATCCAATAATGATGGCATCAGATGCAGAAGCCAGCAATACGTCAGATTCCGTAATGGCACCAACACCTCTATGGATGATATTAACCTGAATTTCACCGGTAGAAAGTTTTTGGAACGAATCTGCCAAAGCTTCAACGGAACCATCCACATCACCTTTCAAAATAATATTTAATTCTTTAAAGTCGCCTAAAGCAATCCTTCTTCCAATTTCATCCAATGTAATATGACGCTGTGTTCTTACCGATTGTTCACGTTGTAATTGAGAACGTTTAGAGGCAATTTGTTTTGCTTCTTTTTCATCTTCAAAAATGTAAAATTTATCTCCTGCTTGTGGTGCTCCATCCAAACCAAGTATTGAAACCGGTGATGAAGGTCCTGCAGTTTTCATGTTATTTCCGCGTTCATCAAACATGGCTTTTACTTTACCGCTGTGTTTTCCGGCAAGCATATAATCACCAATTTTCAAGGTTCCATCTTGAACCAATATTGTAGAAACATAACCTCGGCCTTTGTCTAATAAAGCTTCAACTACGGTACCACCGGCTCTTTTGTTCGGATTTGCTTTTAAATCTAGCATTTCGGCTTCAAGCAATACTTTTTCAAGCAATAATTCAACGTTTTGACCTGTTTTGGCTGATATTTCCTGAGACTGAATTTTTCCTCCCCAATCTTCCACCAATAAATTCAGTTGAGATAGTTGTTCCTTAATTTTTTCGGGATTTGCGTTTGGTTTGTCTATTTTATTGATGGCAAAAACTATTGGCACACCAGCTGCTTGTGCGTGACTGATGGCCTCTTTGGTCTGTGGCATCACATCATCGTCAGCTGCAATTACAATAATTACCAAATCCGTTACTTGAGCTCCACGAGCACGCATCGCCGTAAAGGCTTCGTGACCAGGAGTATCTAAAAACGCTATTTTTTGGCCGTTTTTTAAATTTACGCCATAAGCGCCAATGTGTTGCGTAATTCCTCCGGATTCCCCAGCGATTACATTTTCTTCACGAATATAATCCAGTAAGGAAGTTTTACCATGATCCACGTGTCCCATTACGGTAACAATTGGTGCTCTTGGTTTTAATCCTTCTATATCATCTTCTTGTTCGTGAATTGCTTCTTCAACTTCAGCGCCAACAAAGTCAAGGCTATAATCAAATTCGTCGGCAACAATACTAAGTGTTTCCGCATCCAATCGTTGATTCATGGTTACCATTAATCC
The DNA here is from genome assembly GCA_035470005.1 of Lutibacter sp. Taxonomy (GTDB): domain Bacteria; phylum Bacteroidota; class Bacteroidia; order Flavobacteriales; family Flavobacteriaceae; genus Lutibacter. Next base: position 6,141 of record DATIRG010000443.1, read on the forward strand.
CAACGACATACAGGCTGAAATAACCTGGGTAACAGGAATATCCATCATGGTGGCAATTTCACTTACTGTCACAAATTCCGATACTTTTAGAATTTTGCTTTCAGCTTCTTGTTGCTCAAAGTCTCTTTCAGTTTGTATACGGTGAATATCTCTTTTGTCTCTTCTGTGTTTTGCGCCTTTTCCTTTTTTAGATTTACCTTGAAGTTTTTCTAAGGTTTCTCTAATTTGTTTTTGAACATCGGCTTCAGTAGGCTCTTCTTTTACCAAGGGTTTTCTGCCACGCACCAAAGGTGCTGCCTTATTTGCTCCTTTTTGCGCAAGAATTGGTTGTTTTTTAACACCTGTTATTGGTGTTATAGGCATTTTCTTTACAATTCTTCTGCGTTTTTTCTTATTTGCTTCTGTGTCATCTTTTTTAACAACCAGTTCCGGTTTTTTCTTTTTAGGACGTTCAAACTGTTTTAAATCAATTTTTTCGCCAATAATTTTTGGACCTTCCAATTTTTCATAGACCGTTTCTATGGTTTGGGATTCAATGATTTCAGCTTCTGTAGGTTCCTTTTTATTTTCAATTATTTCAGACTCTTGCTTTTCAGCTTCCAGAGGTTGCGCAACTTTCTTTAGAATAGGTTTTTTATGAACCTTAATAGCTTGTTCTTCAGTTTTTGGAGCTTCTACAGGTGTTTCAATAGGTTTTTCTTTAATCTCGGCTTCAACTTTTGGAGTTTCAACTTTAGTTTCATCAATTGGTTTTGGCTGCTCAATGATTACTTTCGGTTTTTCTTCTACAACAACCTTTGGCGCTTCTTCAACAATTGATTTTTTCTCAATTTCAGTCTCTTTGTGCTCAATATCAATTTTACCGATAGTCTTAATTTCTAATTTTTCAGCTTTGGCTTTAATCACAACTTTTTTGGCTTCTTCCTCAAGGCGATGTTTCTCCGCCAATTCTTCGTGAGCGATTCTCAAGGTTTCTTTTTCTTTCCTTTTCTCTTCGCTTACTTCTTTTGAAGCTGCTTTTTTACTTCTGTCTGTCTGAAAACCATCCAACAAAATTTCATACTCTTCATCAGATATTTTTGTTGTAGGTCTTGCTTCAATCTCAAAACCTTTAGTTGCTAAATGCTCAACAGCTCTATCTAACGAGATATTCAATTCCCGTAATACTTTGTTCAGTCTTAATGTTTTGTCTTCAGCCATACAATGTTTATTTTTGCCAATTTGTGTTGAATAATTAAAGATTAATCTTTAAATTCTTCTCTTAATATTTTTTGAACCTCTAAAATAGTTTCTTCTTCTAAATCGGTCCTGCTTACAAGCTCGTTAATGTCTTTTTCTAAGACGCTTCTTGCGGTGTCTAAACCAATATTTTTAAATTCTTGAATGACCCAAGCTTCTATTTCATCAGAAAATTCTGTCAATTCCACATCGTCTTCTGCTTCAACGCCTTCACGTTGCACATCAAGTTCATAGCCGGTTAATTGAGAAGCCAAACGAATGTTTACGCCGTTTTTTCCAATTGCTTTTGATACTTCTTCAGGCAATAAATATACATCAACCCTTCCTTTTTTACCATCTTCACGGCCTTCTACTTCGTGAATTTTCATGGAAACTACTTTCGCTGGGCTCAACGCTCTTGCAATATAAAGTTGTGTGTTTTTGGTGTAATTGATCACATCAATATTTTCACTCCCCAATTCACGAACAATCCCGTGAATACGAGATCCTTTCATTCCTAC
>DATIRG010000444.1:0-7839 GCA_035470005.1 Lutibacter sp.
TATTTTGCGTACCCAATGTTTGGATCTTTAAATTGGTCGCTTTTTAAAACATTTTCAAATTCATTTAAAAGATTTTTTACATAATTGTATTCATTGCTGTCAATGGTTAGTTCAGGCTCTTTTATGTTGATTAAAAAATCATTGGTTCTAAAGTAAGCATCTCCCGGATCTAATCTGTCCAGCTGGTCAATTTCCAACAAATAGCCGGTACTTCCTAACACAACACGATTGCTGCCGGCTTCAACTTTTTGTGAAATGCAATAAGTACCTTGATATTGGTTATTTAAGTACACTTCAGTATAAACACTTTTTGGCGTCCATTCAAGTTTGCTTAAATAGCCCATTTCAAAAGCAGCGACATTTCTTAACATTGTTTTATCGGAATATTCTGCCAGAAAAATCCATTTTTTGTCTTTTGGCATTCCCAACATTTCAGTTTTACTGTCGAACTTCAGCTGATAAGGTTTTTTTGGATGAAGTCCCCAAGTTGAATTTCCCCTGCCACGTATTGCCATCGGCGCATTAATAAGATCTGTATAATTTCTGCCGCCGTCAATAGTTAAAGATCCCGGAATTTCATCATCTATTGAAGTAATGTCAACACCATTAGTATTGATGTAAATAATGGGCAATACCGTAAATTTAGTGACATCAATTTCATATTGAGCGGTTCGGCCATCTGTAGTTTTTACAGTATAAGTGACCAAATGGGTGAAATTGTTGGCTGATGTTCCGCTTACTTGATTAACATCATTGATAACGGCTGCTGAAGCACTGTTTTCAAATGTTGCAATTAGATTTGTGACCGGAATATTAAAAGGAATTCTTCCTTTTATATTTTGTCCGACGATTTCCAAATTGATATCGTAAAGAAGATTTGGGTTGTTGGCTTTCAAAAAGGAAAATTGGGTGATTTCTGTTCCTTCAACTTTTACAACAATTTCTTCGGAATTATTATCACAAGAAATGTAAAATAAAAGGGTTATTAAAATAAATATTGGATATACGCTGTTTTTAATAAAATTAGGCAGGAATTTTATTTTCATTATTATTACTTTTTATAAAATTAATTCAAGAGATTTTTTAAGATGTTTTTAAAAAAGAGCCTTCATCACCAATTTTGGTTTTCTGTCTTCGGTAAATAAACCCCAATGTTTTTCAGGCTCAAGCGGCTCGTTTGATCCTTTCCAAGACTCATCAAAAGCTTCAAAAACAAAAGTTAAAATTTTAGCTTCCTCACTCCAATTCATTAAATCATTATAGTAAATTTCCTGATATTCTTCACTTACATTAATTGGGAGAATTCCTCTTCCATCTGAATTGGTTGCCCACCCGGCCTCTGTAATTACAACTTGTTTATTTGGGTATTTATCGGCAACGGCAAAATAATTTTCTTTGGTAAATTCTAGTGCTTCATGAATATTTTTGTACTCCCAAACCGGATAAGTATGAATGGAAATAAAATCTATTTCTTCAACCAAACCTTTTAGCTTATCGAGCCAGGTAACGTAATTTTCGCAAAAAGTTACAGGTTGTTTAGCGCCTTCTTTTATCATTTTCACATACTTAATTACATTTTTAACTGGCACAAAATGATCTGTCCAGTCTACTGTTGCTTCATTTCCGGCAGATAATGAGAAAATAATGTCTGGATATTCGTTTGCAAGCCTAATTAATTTCTGAATTTGTGATAGATTTCTTTCTTTGTTTTCATTTAGTTGTTCTTCAGAATAAGAGCCTCCCCAGGGACAACCAAAATTATTCATTTCAGCACTAATATAGGCTCCGAGCATTACTTTGAAATCTAATTTTTCTTTTCGAATAACTTCTAAAACAATGTCTGAATGTTCATCGCAGTCGTATAGGCGCAGATATTTCCAATGATTATGAAGTATCAACAAATCTTCTTTTATTTCTTCATAGGTTGGAAATATGCCCGTTTCAGGGCTTTGACCTTCTCTAAAGCCAGAATAGCAAATAGCTTTTCCTGGTTTTAATTTTAATCTTGCCGATAATTTCATTTAGTTAATTTTAGTTAAAAGTAGTTTTATAGTATTTAATTTCTAATATTTCAGCGTTTCATCTTTATCCCATAATCCCCAGTAAGCGCCTACATCGCCTTCAGCACTAATTTTCCAAGGCTCGTCAAAAGAAGAAAAGTAGAAAATATCAATATCATCTTCTTCAGACCACAATTGGGTATTTATAAAATAGCGCATCGCATTTTCAAATGAAGGTTGAGCGCCATGAAACATTTGTCCTTTACTTGGCCATCCTGCTTCAGAAATAATCACTTTTTTACCATTCCCGGCTTTCAATGCTCTTTGATACATATCTTTCATATAAACCAACGAATAATCTATATGGCAACCTTCCCAGAAGGGATAACAGTTTGCAAGAATGACATCACAAACCTCCGTAATTTTCGGTCTTTTTTCAAATTCGTAATAGGCATCAACATAGCCAACAGGAATTTCTGGCAATTCTTTTTTTACGCTTTTTATAATATCAATAAGCTCATTTTCTGACAAATCACCACGGTACATAACCTCGTTTCCAACGGCTACAATATCCGCAAAACCATCTTTGGCGATTTTAATTAAATTTTTAATTTCTTGCGCATTAATTTTTTCATCAGTTCCTAACCATGCGCCAACAAGTGTTTTAATTCCGTATTCGCGTGCAATACGTGGAATGTGTTCATTTCCATCGGTACAAGAAAATGTTCTTACCCATTTTACATACGGTTTTATGAGTTCCATTCTTCTTCTGATTTGATCTTCAGTAATAATATCTCCTGGCGACTGATTTTCAAGATATGGACTAAAACCTATGCCGTGCATTCCATTTTTAAGGGTTTTAGCAAATAAAGATTCTAATTCTTTTGTTGTTTTATTAGCAAAATTTTCTCCTGCCAATGCCAATATTTTACCGCTTCTAACTGACATAATTTTAAGTTTTTAATTTTTATATTTTCAAAATAATTACTGCTTTTTTATTATTGAAGACTGTATTTTATTTCTCTCAATCCCAACAATTCCTCCAGATTATTTATTGGAGGTACAATCATTGGATTGATTTGTATTTCTTTAATTTTCACAATATCGCTATCAATTTTATTTTGACAAGAAGTCTAGTATATTAAGGCGTATATGTTAGCCCTTTACATTTTTCAACCAATTCTTTTACCTGTTCTTGAGTTATTTCACCATGCGTGATATAAGGATATTTAATCATTGGGTGTTCCACCATAAAACCTTGATATTCCCTAATTTGCGCGTCATCACCTTCAGTAACAATGCCTTTAATCCAATTTGGCATGTACTCCAATAAAATTTCACGAGTCTGTTTGTTATTCCAGTATTCTATGAAAAATGTATATTCATCAAAAGCTAAAGGAACCTTTTGTGTTGATTGAAGATGAACTTTTTCAGACAATCTAATATCTCTTGATGAAGAAGCTGCTGAAATAACGAACTCACCGCTTTCTGCAATCCACCTATTTCTTTTTTCATCGAAGTACGAAAAATCGCGACTTTCCAATTTAAAAGTGACATTTTTTTCTTGTCCGGGCGCTAATTCGATTTTCACAAAATGCTTTAATTCCCTTTCAGGCCTTTGAAGTGTGCTTTTAATATCTGAAACATACAGTTGCACTATTTCTTTTCCCTTAACATCACCTGTATTTTTTACAGTAAGACTGACAGTTAAACCTTCTTTATCTGTGGTATTTTTTGCTGAAAGTTTTAAGTCACTGTATTCAAAATTGGTATATGATAAGCCAAATCCAAAAGGAAATAGGGGATCTATTTTTCTTTCATCATAATAGCGATAACCTACAAAAATTCTTTCTCCGTAGGTAACTTCTCCTTGTTCACCCGGAAAATTAATAAAAGCAGGTGTGTCTTCAAGTTTCAGGGGAAAGGTTTCTGCCAATTTTCCTGAAGGATTTACTTTTCCAAATAAAACGTCAGCTATTCCACCAGCGCCTGCTTGTCCGCCTAACCAAGTTTCCAATACGCCGGCAACCTTATTAATCCAGGGCATCGTTACTGCGCTTCCGTTTGTAAGCACAACAACTGTATTTTTTTGAACTGATGCAATTTCGCTGATTAATTTATTATGGGACGGTGGCATATTAATATGTGTTCTATCAATACCTTCCGATTCATATTGCAATGGTAAACCCGCAAATATTAATACAACATCGGCTTCAGCGGCAACTTTTTTGGCTTCATCAATTAACGATAAATCGTTATCGTTAGTCAAGTTATACCCTTGGACGTAGCTTATTGAAAAATCACTTCCATATTCATTTTTAATAATAGCTAAAGCATTATCAAGCTTTGTAGGTTTTACCTGCGAACTGCCATTTCCCTGGTAACGAGGCGCCACAGCAAATTCACCAATAATGGCTACTTTTTTATATTTTTCTTTGGTAATGGGCAATACTTTACGGTCATTTTTTAATAATGTTGCTGCTTCAGAGGCTACTTGGCGCGCAAAAGCATGGTCTTTTTCAATATTGAGTGCTGTACTTTCTTTGTCAAGTGATTTTGCTTTAAAAACGATGGTCAATATTTCTTTAACAAGTGCATCGACAACTTTAATGTCAAGTTCCCCATTTTTAACAGCTTCAACAGCAATTGCATTATTAACATCGCTCACTTTTGGCATTTCTAAATGCATTCCGGCTTTCATTGCTTCTACACGATTAATAACCGCAAACCAGTCAGAAATAACAATTCCTTTAAATCCCCAGTCCTTTTTAAGCATTTCCGTTAATAAAAAGCTGTTTTGAGTTCCATAAACTCCCTGAATTCTATTATAACTGGCCATAATTGTCCAGGGTTGTGCTTTTTTAACAGCAATTTCGAAAGGGGTCAGATAAATTTCATGCAAAGTTCTGTTGTCCATATTAGAACTGTTGAACATTCGCATAGTTTCAACATTATTGGCAGCAAAATGTTTGAGGGAAGTGCCCACACCCTGACTTTGAACACCATTTATAAAAGCTGCTCCAATTTCACCGGACAAGACAGGATCTTCTGAAAAGTATTCAAAATTTCTGCCGCCTAAAACCGATCGTTTAATATTAACACCGGGGCCTAATAAAATATTCACATCTTGAGCCTGAGATTCTTCGCCCAAGGTTTGTCCAACTTTATAAACCAAATCCACATCCCAGGTGGCAGCAAGTGCCGAGGCCGTTGGAAAACAAGTAGCCGGCAATTGATCTCCATAACCAGGTTTGTTGGTTGCGGGAGCTCTTCGCAATCCGTGAGGACCATCAGACAGCCAAATCCAAGGAATGTTTAATCGTTCAATGGGCATTGTGCTCCAATCATCTCTTCCTGAGCAAAGTGCGATTTTCTCTTCAAGTGTTAATTGAGAAATAAGTAGGTCAATTTTGTTTTGCATTGCTAAATCCACTTTCGATATTTGTGCGTTCAAAGCTACTGTCATTAAAATAAGGGTGCAGCATAAAAAGTTTTTTTTCATGTTCAATAAGTCAATTTATTTATAGGCTATTTTTTCTTATTTTGGGGATGAAATTCACCACGACGCGATTCTAATATTGACCTAATTTCGCGAGATTTTTCTTCCGTAACATCATAATTCCACATCACCATAATGGCCATTATCGCCGTTGTTATTGGAATTAGTATATCAGCAATACGTAAATTAGTCATAGTTTCAGCTGTTTGTGATGCTGCATTTTCATCAAAACCAACCCATTTTAAAACAGCACCACTTGTTAACAATGCTACCGCAGTTCCCAATTTAACCATCCACCAATAAACTGCTCCAAAAGTTCCTTCACGGCGCGGTAATCCATTATTTAACTCATCCAAATCACAAACATCAGCAGTCATAGACATCATTAAAGTAAACAATCCACCAATTCCAAAAGACATTAATGGTATTGGTAAAAACATTAACCAAGGATTTCCTGGATCAAATCCCCACCATTTTAATGCATACCCAACAATTGAAATTAGGGTGGCAACAATAAATGCATTTTTCTTTCCAATTTTTGTTGCCATATAGGTAATAACGGGAATCACTAAAAAAGCAGTAGCCATGGCACTTACAGTACCAAACCAAGCTGGCCATTGTCCTGCCATAACAGAATCACCATTAAAAAGATAAAATATGATGATAAAAAAAGCAAATTGCGCAATTGTTTGAAATCCATTAAAAATTAAAAACGTTGCACCACATAATTTTATAAAAGGTTTATTTGATATTGTTTGTTTAATTCCTTTGACAAATTCCTTCATATTTGCAGCAAATTCTTTCATAGATAACTTTGTTTGCCCTTTTAAATTTGGCTGCAACTTTTCTTTACAAAACAATGCTGGCATAATTCCTAAAATCATACAAAAAGCGCCAACCCAAATTGAAAGGATTCTTGCGCCTTCAGGAGCTGATTCAGCAAAGGAGGGAAGATAAATGATATACCAAAACCAAGGTGCTATCATCCAGGCGATTTGTCCCATTAATTGTGAAGATCCCATTAATCTGGTTCTTTCATTATAGTCTGGTGTCATTTCATAACCCAATCCAATTAATGGTGTTGCAAAAATTGTATAACCAAAATAAAATACAATTGACATAATCAAAAAGAAAATAAAATTATATGTCTGAGAATTTTCAGGATAAAGTTGCCACATAACCATAAATGAAATACCTGTAATAATGCTTCCAATAAAAATATAAGGTTTTCGTCTTCCCCATTTAGAACTTGTATTGTCTGAAATATAACCCATTATTGGATCGGTTAAGGCATCAATAAGACGAGGTAATGCGGCTAACAATCCTGCTAAAAACGGATCCATTTTTAACGCTAAAACCAAAATAATCATAAAAACACCTAATGCTGCCGGAAATAATTGGTTTGCCAAGTGTCCTGCTCCAAATGCAACTTTTTCTACTATCGGTACTATATCCTTCGGGTCTGTTTTATACTTTTCCATGTTAAAAAAATTTAGTTTATGTTACTTAGTTTTATGAATTTCTACGTTGATATTAATTTGCGATTGCTTCATTTGCTGATGGCGGGGCTAACACTTCAAGCATCAATGCGTTTTTGTCTCCGTTATAAGTTTTCGTAATTTGCTTGCCATCTCTGGTCAATCCTTTAAAAATACCGGCATCAACCATTTTCCATAAAGCATATTTTGCTTCACCCTTTAAATTAATTAATCCGAAATGGTTTTCTGATCCTACTGGGTTCACGGCATCTTTCCATTTTTCATCAAAGGCTTCAAAATAGAATAGTGAAATTTTTTCCTTATTTGTCCATTCGCGCATAAGTTTATAATAAGTTCCTGCTTTATATTCATCGGCCGCTCTTGAACTTTCTTTTCCATAATTTCCGTCTGAAACTGTAGTCCAGCCCGATTCACCAATATGAATTAATTTGGTTGAATCTATACTTTTTACATAACTTGAAACATCATCATATTGTTTTTTTGCAAATTCCAGGGAACGAAGCATCGCAGCATCAACTTTTTCGATAACTGAAAAATCTTTTTCATTATCCGGAACTACCCAAAATTTCGGATTGTAGTATGAATTGTGCATCGGATAAGTATGCATGGAAACATAATCAACAGCTTTGATTAATTGTTCTAAATCTTTTGTTCTATAGATAACGTCTCCGCCGCCCCAAGATGCAAAGTCATCGGAACTGGTGATCCATAAATTTGCGGGAAGTTCACCTTTCTTTTTTAAATCCTGTAAATAGTTGACCCATTTTAAAATAACACCGGGTTGTACATAATAACTTGCTGCCCAGTGCACCATTGCTTCATTTCCAACTGAAATAATTTT
>DATIRG010000445.1:0-4202 GCA_035470005.1 Lutibacter sp.
CAAACACATAATTTCCAATGAAATTGAAAACTAAAATAAGCGCTTTTTTAGGGTTGATGTTTTGTTCATTTTCTTATGCGCAACTGAACCAATACAATTACAAAAGGGAATTGCAGGGAATTACGGCGCCATGGCACAAAGTGGTTTTGCCTAAAGAAATCTTCGGAAAAGTGGCGCCCAATTTAGCCGATATTCGAATTTATGGAATTACGGCCGCCAAAGATACCATTGAAGCTTCCTATTTGCTGAAATTGACAGAAGAAAAAATAGTTGCCAAAGATGTAATTTTCAGATTTTTGAACACCAGCCAAAATGAAAATGGCTATTATTTTACGTTGGAAGTACCATCAGAGGAAGCCATCAATCAGTTAAAACTCGATTTTAAAAAAGAGAATTTCGATTGGAAAATAACGCTTGAAGGAAGCCAAAATCAGCAGGAATGGTTTACTGTGGTTGATGATTACCGAATTTTGTCCATCAAAAATGCTGCGACCGATTATCAATTTACCAAGATCATTTTTCCGGGCACGAAATTTCGCTTTTTCAGATTGCTGGTTAAAAGCGAAGAAAATCCGGAATTGGCCAATGTAAAAGCCACATACAATGAAACTAGGAATGGCAGTTTTGTTGATTACGCTATTGCAAACATCAAAACAATTCAGGAAAAGGAAGAACAAAAAACAACACTTGAAATTGACTTAAAATCGACTGTTGCCGTAAGTTCCATTCAAATTAAAGTGAAAGATACTTTCGATTATTACCGGCCAATAAGCATTCAGTATGTTGCTGACAGCGTAAAAACGGAACAAGGCTGGAATTATTTGTATGAAAATCTGACAACTGGAACACTCAGTTCCATTGAAAAAAACGAATTCAAATTTGAAAGCACCATCCTGAAAAAATTGAAAATCAGTATTTTTAACCAAGACAATGAACCTTTAAATATTGAAACAATTGAAGTAAAAGGTTATGTGCACGAATTGCTCGTCCGTTTTACGGAACCGGCTGCATATTTTTTAACCTACGGAAACAAAAAAGCAACAAAACCAAACTACGACATTGAGCGCTTCGTTTCCAAAGTTCCGGATACCTTAACCGTTTTAACGGTGGGAAATGAACAAAAAATTGATAAAAAGGACACATCAAAAGCACCATTATTCAAAAATAAAATGTGGTTATGGGGACTTATGGCCATCATTATTTTGGTGCTCGGCTGGTTTTCAGTCAAAATGATGGGGAAGAAAGGTTGAAAGTTAAAGACAGAAGACAGAAGACAGAAGACGGAAGACGGAAGACGGAAGACGGAAGACGGAAGACGGAAGTTGAATAGTAAGCGATTAAATGTTATTCGTTATTTTGAAAAATCGAGAAAATATTTAAAAATACTTTCTCGATTTTGCTTTTTAACTGGAAACGAATAGTTTCAACAAAAAATTAAGCAGTTTCTTTTTCCTTGCTTCTGGCTTTGGCAATTTTATCGATCATTTCAGGCATTTTTTCAAATACTGAAGCAAGTCCGCCTGGTTTTCCTGCGGCAAGAAAAGAAATCTCACTGCCCCTGCTTACCAAAAAACCAATAGGTTCAATGCCTACGCCGGCTCCCGCGCCGCCGCCTTGAGATCCGCTTTCGCCTTTAACATCTTTTTTTTGGGCATCAGTTGTACCGCCGGAACCAAATCCCATTCCGACTTTAATCACCGGCACACATTTAAATTCTCCCAATTCAAACTGTTTTCCAATAACAGTTTCCGTGTTGGCTTCCGACTTGATAAAGTCGGTGATTTTCCCCAACAATTCTTCCATACGTAATTCCATACTATTGTTTTTTAAAGGTTTATAAATGATTTAATTAAATAGATTGGCCTGCTGTAAATATGCAGTTCCACTCGGTTTCTTCCTTCAAAATTGACACTAAATCCGCCCACGTGATAATTCAGCATTGCAAATAGCGGATACAATTTTGCGTTCAAAATGCAATCGCCGGTATCGATATCAAAAAGAAATCTTTTCACCTTAAACGATTTTAGCATCCGCAAACCTTTTTTAAAGTTGATTCCCTTGCCAATTTTCTTTTTATTTTCAATGCTTTTCAATAATTTTTTCTTATTGCCGATGCCAATATTTCTTAGCGGATAAAAATAAAAACTTAAAAAAAACAACTGCAGTCTTATTCTGAACAATTCTTCATCGTGACTTTCTATACTTGCTTTGACCAAACCTTTTACCTGCAAATAATATTGATTGGTTTTTGTGTCGATAAACAGCACAATGGGCATCATCGACAAATAAAACAACAACAATAAAAACAAGATTGAAAAGAAGCTTATAAGCATTGTTATATTTTTTACCAAAATACCCTGAATCGGAAATAGCCTGCAATGATTTTGGTCAAACTGTCGAAGTAATTTCACAAAATACCGTGATATTAATCATCCAAATAATTGATTTTAATCAGATTATGCATTGAAAAGTTGAAAAGTTATTTGTTATATGTTAAACGTTAAAAATCGTAAATTCAAAATCGTATCTTTGCGCAACCAAAAACGATATGGACTACACGTTGCTCTCTTCACCCTTGCAAGGATTTACCGATTTTCGGTTCAGAAACGCCTTTAACGCCATTTTTGGAGGCATAGACACCTTTTATTCGCCCTATATTCGCTTAAACGGAAGTTTGGTGATCAAAAAGGCCTATGAGCGCGACTTGCTGCCCGAAAACAATGTGGGTTTGGAAGTGATTCCGCAAATTATCACCAACGATGCCGATGAGTTTTTGTTTGTGGCCAACTATGTGCAGCAACTTGGTTATAAGGAATTAAACTGGAATTTAGGCTGTCCGTACCCAATGGTCACCAAATGCGGAATGGGTTCCGGACTCATCAGCGACCCGGAAAGAATTGACAAAATTCTTGAAAAAGTTCATGCCGAATCGGATATTATCGTTTCTATGAAAATGCGTTTGGGTTACGATAACAATGAGGAGATTTTGCAGGTGTTGCCCATTTTGGAAAAATATCCCGTTAAAAACGTGGCCATCCACGCGCGCATTGGAAAACAATTGTACAAAGGCGGCGTGCATTTGGATGCTTTTGAGCAATGCGTTAACCAAACCAACCTGAAACTGTATTACAACGGCGACATTACAACGGTGGCGAAATTTCACGAAATGCAGAATCGCTTTCCTACAATCGACCACTGGATGATTGGACGGGGCTTGATTGCCGATCCTTTTTTGCCAGGTATGATAAAAAGCAACACCACCCAATACCCTGCAAACAAACTTGAAATGTTCAGGACCTTTCACGACACGCTTTTCCAAAATTGTAGTGAATCGTTGTCGGGTTCAACCCATCTTTTATTGAAAATGTACCATTTGTGGGAATACTTTTCCGTGCTGTTTTCAAATCCGCACAAAGCCTTAAAAAAGATAAAAAAAGCCGGCAGCATTAAAAATTACCAGGCGGCTGTCAATGAAATTTTAGCGGCGGAACGCGATCTGCGATAATCTGTCTTGGTCGTCTTACAATGTTTGTATATAAACGAACCTTCTGTTTAAATAATCGCCAAATTTGAGGCGAATTATGCGCTAAAAATGAAGCTAAAAAAGGCCATTTCCGCAACCATCTCAAAATCCTGCAAATCGTCAAAAACAGCATATTAGGATATTGCAAAAACCCAGTAAAATAAAGGCCTGCAGATAGACAAAAGGGAGGGTAAAGGGAGGATACTCCGTACATACTCCGTACTTAGTGGGAATGTAGTGTGACAATGACTATAACATTCGGTTCAAAAATCGCCGAAAAAGACCATAAAAATAACCCATATTCTGGCGCTAAAAAAGGCCAAAAAAGAAAATAATAATGAAGCAGTGTTAAAGTAAAATCTGCCTGCAATAAAATCGTCATTTCGATGAAGAAATGACAGAAGCAAATTGATCCCTAATTAAAAAAACACCTGCTTTTTTTCTAAAAAAACCCCTTTTTAAACTTTCCCCTATTATTTCAATATTTTTCCTATATTTGATCGACTGCTAAAAAAATTGCTAAAGTATTCACATAAAAATAATTGTTGTTGGGCTGATGCCTGATGTGAAAGTGTTTTGTTTGAATTTAAAAAAATTATTGTTACTTATGAAAAAGTTTTTCCGATATGTGTTCCCTTTGATTGTTGTTTTAACTTTTATCTTTCTTATTTTAATAAAT
>DATIRG010000446.1:0-4149 GCA_035470005.1 Lutibacter sp.
TTTATGTAATGATGTGAACGAAGCCAATTTTCAGCTTGTTTAGTCCAAAATTGACTGGTTTCTTTTACCCCAAGACCAAAACCATGGCCTCCTTTTTCATATAAATGTAATTCGGCAGGCACTTTGTGTTTTATTAAAGCCTGATAGTACAGGATGCTATTTTCAACAGGAACAGATGCATCATCAGACGCATGTGCCATAAAAGTTGGCGGGGTTAAGTTGTTTACCTGCGTTTCCATAGAAAATTTGTTTATCAATAAATCGGAAGGTGTTTTGCCTAATAAATTACCTCGCGATCCTTGGTGCTTTATTCCTTCTTTCATAGAAATTACCGGATAAATCAACATTGAAAAATTTGGACGCGCGCTTACGGTATCAGTGGGGTTATATAAATTATCGAGATAACGTGTGGACAAAGCTGCCGCCAAATGACCTCCTGCTGAAAAACCAATAATGCCAATCTTATTTATGTCGACCTTCCATTTATCGGCATTGCGCCTAACTGCGCGAACGGCTTCCTGCGCATCTTGTAATGGACCGATTGTTTTATCTGTCATTATTGCATCACTTGGCAATCTGTATTTTAAAACAACAGCTGTTATGCCTAAGGTATTAAGCCATCTCGCAACTTTATAACCTTCTTTGTCCATTGTTAAATAAAAATACCCACCACCCGGAAAAACAATTACCGCAGTACCATTGTGGTTTTCTTTCTCAGGCAAAAAAACAGAAAGTGTTGGTGTTGTTATCTGCCTGATATTCTGTAGTTTTTCATCTTTATAAGTCTCAATTTCATCATAATTCTGCACTTGTATGGAACCCGGAATTTTAGCAGTCCATAACGGAATTACCTCATTTTGAGCAAATAACAAACCATTTATTCCGAGACTTAATGCAACAATTAATAACAATCTGAATTTTACTATGTATATAACCATATTAATTTTTTCTGTTTAGCGCTTTGTCTTTTAAAGGAATATTTAACAATTCAAGTTGTTGCATCACCAATTTTGCCATTTCGGTTGCACCCAATTCAGAAAGATGGGTGTCATCGATTTTACCTTCCGGATAATAGGAATTTTCACCAACTTTAAAATGCAAATGCAACATTTTAGACTTCTCAGGACCATATGATTCTTCCAATTGTTCTGAAAGATATTGCAAATCGATAAAAGGAATATTGTACTTTGTAGCAACTAAACGCACTTCAAGCGGATAAGCGCCATGTGTGTCGATCAGCACCCCATTTTCATTAAAGTTTCTTCTTGCAATTGAAGAAAACAGCATGGGGTTTGCACCTTTCGCAAGTGTTTCTTTAATAAAACGGGTCAAATTATAGCGATACGCCGTATGCGGATTTGTATAACGTTTAACATCATTTTCCTTTTGATCATTATGTCCGAATTGTATAAAAACATAATCACCTTTTTTTAGCATTTTATGCACAGAATCCCAGCGTTTTTCATCGATAAAACTTTTGGTGCTTCGGCCATTAACAGCCCTGTTGTCTATAATAACCTCATTGTTAAAAAATTGCGGCAACATTTGCGCCCATCCCCTTTCCGGATTTTCTTCAGGATTTGGTTTATTGGCCATGGTAGAATCGCCTATTGTATAAATTGTTGTTTGTTGCGCTGACGCACAGCTTATAACTATAAACACCCATGAAAAAATTAAAATACTTTTAATCCTCATTTATCAGCTATTTTATGATTCATAAAATTTGTTTCAAATTAAAAACTATTTGATTTATTTATTTGCGGAACTAAATCTGTTAATTCTGAAATTTTAACAGGCAAACCAGTATCAATACTTTTACAGGCGGCAATGCCAATTAAAACTGCCAATGAACCATCTCTTACATTTGCGGCATGATTTAAAGTTGGCTTGCTGTTTTCTCCTCTAAAAATTTCATTAAACATTAATTTGTCACCACCCCAATGTCCGGCTCTGACATAAGGAAATTCAATTCTTTTATAATCTTCAAAATTACGTTGTGTAACAATTTCGTGGAAATTAACTTCTTTTTTAGTGTGTGAAGCATTGTCCATTTCCTTTTCATGAATTTTAGCCTGATCTTCAGGATTGGTTTCTTTCCAAGGAATTCCTTCTTCAGTTTCTAACCTTCCTTCTTTTCCGTTAAAGGCAAAACGAAATCCTTCAAACGGAGAATACGTAGTTAATGAGTAAGTTACTTCAACATTGTTGGCATATTTCACCAACACTGACATTTTATCAAAAATATTAATCTCCTCTCGCCACAAGCAATTATCTCTTAAATAGCCATCATATTTTTCATTTGCGGCATACAAATTCATGTAGTTCTCATTTTTTGTCATATCATAATAAAAATCACATTCTTTGGTATGCGCGCAGGATCTGCAGTTTTTACCTCTAAAAGCATTGTTCTTTCCATATTTTTCAAGTGCGCCATTGGCATAAACCTCAACAGGATCTGAGCCAATCATCCAATTTAACAAATCAAAATGATGTGCAGATTTGTGTAACAAAAGCGTTCCCGATTTTTCTCTTATACCGTGCCAGCGTCTAAAATAATCTGCACCATGAAACGTGTTTAAATACCAATGCAAATCGACTGAAATTAAATCTCCAATTTCTTTAGAATCAATAATTTCTTTCAGTTTCGTAAATACTTTTCCGTAACGATAATTAAAAGCCATGATTAACTTTCCTTTCGAATTACGCTGTGCATCAATAATTTGCTGGCATTTTTGTTCATCGGTGGTCATTGGTTTTTCAGTAACCACATCAATATTTTTATTTAATCCTTTTATGATAAATTCATGATGTGTAGCATCAACAGTTGTCACAATCAACAAGTCAATCTCAACGGAATTCAACATTTGATCAAAGTCGGTAAATGTCGGGCAATTTACGCCAATGTAGTTTTTAGCATACTTAACGCGGCCTTCATTAATATCACACAAGCCTACATACTCGACAATATCTCCATATTCTTCTCTCAAAAATTTACCATATAAAGAGTTACCTCTACTTCCGGTACCTACCATTGCCACTCTTTTTTTGACTGTGGCATCATTTAAAACCTGGCTAAATGCTGGTGAAAA
The DNA here is from genome assembly GCA_035470005.1 of Lutibacter sp. Classification (GTDB taxonomy): domain Bacteria; phylum Bacteroidota; class Bacteroidia; order Flavobacteriales; family Flavobacteriaceae; genus Lutibacter. The sequence continues at coordinate 3,090 of DATIRG010000446.1, forward strand.
AATCATTGATCCGGCTATTGCAGCACCAGTAGTTTTTACAAATTTTCTGCGTGTTATTTTTGAACTCATTGGTATTTGTGTTAAAATTAATTAATTTTTAACCTGATTTATTTCGTACCATAAAGGGTTTGAATTGCGTTTCTTTTCTCCAAGTATCTTTTTAATGGTATACTTTTTTGCCTGACATTTTATTAACTGATGTGACCAGGAAACCCTTTTTTCGGAATTTGATCCTGCACCGGTTGATTGATACTCGGCATAATATGCGGTTTTTTCAGCTTCCGGTTTAGACCAATTGTGCCATCCTTCAGGTTTTATATGGTTTCCCATTTCACAATTGATAAAAACGGTTTTGGCGTAAATTCTCCAAGGTCGTCCCAAATAAACTGCATTTGCATTTTCATCAGCTGTGAGTTTACAGTTTTTAAACACAAAGCCAAATTCAGCGCCTTCAGGAGTTGCTGCGGCAGTGATGTAGGAATTTTTTTTGCTGTGAATAATACAGTTTTCAAACAAAGCAGTTGCTTTTCCAAAAATAAAATCGGTGGTGCCTTCAATATAACAGTCCTTAAAATATTGTCGGTTTCCGTCTCCAGAAACATATAAAGTATCTTGATTTCCTAAAATATTGCAGTTTTCAATAACAACTTTATCAGAAAAAACAGACAATGCCACTGCCTGGCCAACTTCACCGGAAGTATTTTGTATTGTTAAATTTAAAGCGTAAAAGTCATTGGCCTCAACCAATAAAGTATAGGTATAGAAAGTACTGTTGATACCTAAATTCATTTTGTCAAAATAATCATTAAAGGTAATGATGGTTTTCTCCTTACTTTCACCAATTAAAGAAAGATTTGTATTCCATTCGTGGACTTTAATTTTTTCGTTATAAATTCCATCTTTTATAAAAATAGTCACTCTTTGGTAAGGGAAAGATTTTGAAGCATTTATTGCTTCCTGAATGCTTGTGAAATCGCCGCTGCCATCAAGAGAAACAACTATATTGTGTTCATCTGTTGGTTTTTTTTTTACAGTTTCCTTTTCAATTAAAGTAATATTA
>DATIRG010000447.1:0-2655 GCA_035470005.1 Lutibacter sp.
TCAAAACGATTTGGCTTCTATTTCCTTATCCGCAAACTGGATGTGGCCTTGCAAAAATGAAGGTGAAGATGCACGATTATACAAAGCGGTGAAAGCAGTATCCGATTTTTCAATAGAATTGGGCATCAATGTTCCTACAGGAAAAGACTCTTTATCTATGAAACAAAAATACCCAGATGGTGAAGTAATTTCTCCAGGTACAGTGGTTATTTCAGCGGCCGGACATTGCAACGATATTTCAAAAGTAGTTGAACCTTTAATTAAGGAAGCTATAAATAACAAACTGTATTACATTAATTTATCTAACGATTCTTATAAATTAGGCGGCTCGTCATTTGGCCAAATTCATCATAAAATAGGAAACGAAACACCGACGATAAAAGATGCAGCTAAATTTAAAATCGCTTTCAATACCATTCAAAAATTAATAAAAGAAGAACGAATTATAGCCGGTCACGATATTTCTTCTGGAGGAATGATCACCACCTTGCTTGAAATGTGTTTTTCTCAGCAAACGCTTGGGTTGAACATTGACCTTACCGCTATTTCTGAAGCCGATACCGTAAAATTGCTATTTTCAGAAAACAGCGGCATCATTTTCCAAAGTGCAGATGAAACTGTGCCAGCTATTTTAAGCGAAAACAATATTGAATTTTTTGAAATAGGTTTTGCCCATAAAAGTGATTGCATAACCATCAACAATTTTGATGAAATGCACACTTTCAACATCGCTGAATTGCGCGATGTTTGGTATGAAACTTCTTATTTGCTGGATCAAAAACAATGTGCCAACAACAAAGCGCTGGATCGTTTTGAAAATTATAAAAACCAGCCTTTAAAATATACTTTCCCAGACCACTTTACAGGTAAGAAACCTATCATCTCTAACGCAGTCGAGCGGCCAAAAGCAGCCGTTATTCGCGAAAAAGGAAGCAATTCTGAACGCGAAATGGCGAATGCGATGTATTTGGCAGGTTTTGATGTAAAAGATGTGCATATGACCGATTTAATCAGCGGACGAGAAACCTTGGAAGACATACAATTTATTGGTGCCGTGGGCGGTTTCTCCAACTCTGATGTGTTGGGTTCTGCAAAAGGATGGGCAGGCGCATTTTTGTACAACGAGAAAGCAAAAAACGCCTTGGATAATTTCTTCAAAAGAGAAGATACCTTGTCCGTCGGAATTTGCAATGGCTGTCAGCTTTTTATGGAACTGGAAGTCATTAATCCCGAACACGAAGTTCACGGAAAATTACTGCATAACGATTCCCAAAAACACGAAAGCGGCTTTACTTCCGTTACCATCCAGGAAAATAATTCCGTGATGCTTTCTACTTTGGAGGGCAGCACTTTAGGGGTTTGGATTTCACACGGCGAAGGAAAATTTAACTTACCTATGGAAGAAAATGACTATAATATTGTGGCAAAATACGGTTATGACACCTATCCGGCAAATCCGAATGGCTCCGATTATAACGTGGCAGTGATGAGCTCAAAAGACGGCAGACATTTGGTGATGATGCCGCACATTGAGCGTTCCCTTTTTCAATGGAACTGGGCATACTATCCGGAAGGCAGAAAAGATGAAGTTTCCCCTTGGGCAGAAGCTTTTGTGAATGCCAGAAAATGGTTAACTAAATAATAAAATGAAGCTGTCTTAAAAATAAAATTTTCATCAAGAGAAACAAATTTCAAGTTAAATCATGATTAATGGTCTACACGATGAGATTCTGAAATTGAAGACTTTTAGAGTTCAGTTTAAAAAAAACATCATAAGAGACTGTTAGTTAAAAACGGTCTCTTTTTCCAAAATTTCATAGGAACCCAGACAATGAAAACACCGAAAAAATACCAGTTTATAATTGATTTAGGAAGAGCACTGCATATCTACGGAATTCCTTCCTATAAAATTCAGACCTATTTAACCAAAGTTGCAAAAACCCAGGGAATAACTGGAACCTTTATGGATTTACCCACATGGATAAACTATGCTTTTTATGAAGATGAAGGTGAACATACCTATAATTATTTAGAGTGCCTTCCTCCTGGAGTCCTAAACTTGGGGGCATTATCACGCGTTGAGGAAGTTACGAATAAAATAATAGCAAAGGAGATAAGTCATTCAGAAGTGGAAAATGAATTGCAATTAATCAACAATGAAACAAAAAAATTAAATCATGTAATACAAACTTTCTCCTATTCAATTGCCGACGGAGCATTTAGCTTAATGATTGGCACCAATTGGGTTTCTTTTATTTTTGCGTTGCTGTTAGGAGCATTGGTTTACTTAATTGTTTATTTATCGGGTAAATCAAGCTATTTAGAGACTGTTTTAGAATCATTAATTTCTTTTGTTGTTACCATTCTCGCCTGTCTGTTATATTTGGTTTTTCCCGAATTTAATGTTGGCATCACCATACTGTCGGCCATAATAATTTTTATTCCCGGATTGGCAATTACAAATGCTTTAGAAGAAATTACTGCAAAAAATCTGGTCTCAGGTGTTGCTAAATTATTCGATTCAATTATTTCTTTATTTAAACAATTTTTCGGCGTTTTACTTGGTTTGGCAGTCATGTCATCAGCTATTGACTTTAAGCTTTTAACTCATACATCTGACATGCCTCGCTGGATTATGTTTTGTGGAATTCCGCT
>DATIRG010000448.1:0-1599 GCA_035470005.1 Lutibacter sp.
GGCCGACACGTTTTTTTGAACTGGCAATAGCTTCAATCCCAAAGCAATTATGGCTTCACGAAATGCACAAGCAATTTTTTGGTGTCGTAAAAACCGCTGTTCCATTCCTTCAGCAACTATTTGTTGCAAACTTACTTCTAAAGCAGCAATAAGGTTTACGGGTGGTGTTCCAAAATAGGAGGGTTGTCTGTTTTCATATGCCCGCATAATTGGCAGCCAATTGTTGAAATCGGCATAATAATTACCCACAGGTATTTTCCTGTTTTTGAATATTTCCATGGCTTTTTGAGAAACAACCAGCAAGGCCAAACCCGGAGGCACGCCAATTGCTTTTTGTGAGGCAGTCAAAACAACATCAATTCCCCATGCTTCTTGCTGTATTTCTTCACCGGCAACTGAACATACACCATCTAAAATTGAAAGTGTATTATATTTTTTGGCTAATTCAGCAATGGGTTTCGGATTTACCAGAACGCCTGTTGAGGTGTCAACGTGCGTGATGGTCATTAATTTATATTTTTTGGTGGAAAGTGCTTTTTCTATGTCATCTAAAGCAACTACATTTCCAACTTCTGAAGCCAAAATAGTAACATTTGCGCCATAGCGTTTCGATATTTCCGCGAAGCGTTCTCCAAAATAGCCCGTTGAAATCACCAAAACATTATCGTTTGGTTCAATCAAATTGGCGGCTGCCATATCCATCGCAAAAGTTCCGGTTCCTGCTACCACAAAAGGCTGTCCGGTTGATGTCAGCCAAACTTTTCGCATCAATTCTATGCAATTCCCGAAGGATTCAATAAAATTTGGTGCCACGTGGCTGGTGGTTGGAGCGCCCAATGCCGCCAATACTTTTGGTTCAAATTCAATAGGGCCGGGAATCATCAATAATTTTCTGCTTTTCATGGGGTAATTATTTTTTATTTAATTCAATAAGTAAAATATTAAATATTTGAAGTTAAATATTAAAAGTTAAAATGTTTAAGTTCTTATTCAAAATATAATATCCAAAATCGTACATCGTACATCGTACATCGTACATCGTACTTCGTACATCTAAAATTGACTTGTAATTTACGAAAAAATCACCTAAGCCGAAGCATTAGGTGATTTTATTATGATTATTTAGATAAACTATTTTCTTAAAGCAATTAAACGCCCACTAAATCGCCTTTTCCTTTGGTTGGCAGATTGCTGTAACCCATTAAATATTCGTCCACTTTTTTGGCGGCTTCCCTTCCTTCAGAAATAGCCCAAACAATTAAGGATTGTCCCCTGCGCATATCGCCGGCAGTAAAAATATGTGGCACATTTGTTTGAAATTCAGTTTCTGATGCTTGGTAATTGCTTCTAAAGTCGGTTTTTAAACCCAATTGCTCGCTTAAAGTCGCATCCGGACCCGTGAATCCCATAGCTAATAACACCAATTCGCAAGGCCAGATTTTTTCGGTGCCTTCAATTTCTTTTAAAGTGGGTCTTTCGCTAGGTTTCATCACCCATTCAACATTTACAGTTTTTAAAGCTTTCAGATTACCTTTTTCATCTGCAATAAATTCTTTGGTTGAGATTAACCAGTTTCTGTCACAGCCTTCTTCGTGGGAA
>DATIRG010000449.1:0-2759 GCA_035470005.1 Lutibacter sp.
TTGAAGGTTTTCTTTAGGGTAAATATATTGCTTATTGGTGTATTTGGCAATTTAATGGGGGGTTTTACTACATTTCGTTATTTCGCAACAGGTTTCTTAGCAAGATTTCGTTAGTTCGGTACAGGTTGCCACGTCGGATTGCTTTGGCTCAGAGGCATTTTGGTAGTTAGGGACAGGTTGCCGCGTCGGCTATCGCCTTCTCGCAATGATCTGTGTTTAAAAACAAGCTTTTTCTGCAAAATTTTCTGTGTAATACGTTTGATTTTTCGCAATTGAAAATGCTTGTTTTAAAAGCTTATTTGCTAACGCTATTTTTATCACTCTTTCCGGCTTTCCTTTTTCTTTGAGTCGATTATACATTTCAATACATCCTTTATTACACTTTTTAGCCGACCAACTGCACAAATAAAGTAATTTTCTTATCTGGGATTTTCCCATCTTACAGATATGCCCTTTCCCTTTTACACTTGTTCCTGATTGGTATAACCTTGGGCTAAAGCCTACATAAGCAATCAACTGTTTATAATTGTCAAATTTTTCAAAATCTCCTGTAATCACCGTTAACATAATGGCCGTTTTTGTCCCTATACCCGGAATGCTTTTTAAACGATTCAATGTTGGTTGGTAATTCTTTGCTGCATTAAGCTCTATTTGCTTATCTAATTTGTTTTGCTTGTTTTTTAAAAATTTAACAATAGATTTTAATGTTAATTCCAAATCCTTATCCAATATACCACTTGATTTAAACGACTCTAATTGACGCTCACTTTGATGTATTTCTTTGTTAATTAGCTCTAAAGCTTTATAAAGCTGTTTTATTTTTGAAATTTCTTTTGTTTCTGGTTCCCATTGTTCCAATTCATATTGAACCCCATATTCTGCAATAGTTTGAGCGTCCTTTTTGTCTGTTTTAGCCCTGTATAGCCTGGTCTGACTATATCTTCTTATAATTAACGGATTTAAAACACTTACTTTTTTATTTTCCTTATGAAAAAATAATGCCAGCGGTAAATAATAGGGGCCTGATGCTTCCATTACAAGCCAGTCATCATCTTCTACCTTTTTTAATAATTCCTTAAATCCTTTTTCATTGTTCTCTAATACAAAATGTTGCCAAATGGATTCTTTTAAAAATCCAACATCAAAAGTTTGCTTACTAATGTCAATTCCTATAATTTTACACATAATCAATGTTTTATAAGAAAAGTATTCTACTTGTTACTTATCAATCCTAAATACAGGCTTTAAGCCTAATGATCTGTTCAAGTTTTAGGTAGAAGGGTAAAGAGACTAACATTGCGAACAGTCTTTATGACAAATGACGGACAAAAGCCTTGTTCTTTACCCTTTTACTTTTCTTGGTTTATCTCAAATTTAATATTTAATTAAACACAAGATTATCCCACTTACAAACATAGGATGACCCGGTTTTAAAGAAGATTTTGAAAAGCTCAGAGGAAATCGTCATTGCGATGAGATTGCCAGGCGGAGCCAATGCAAGCGAAGAAGCAATCTCATGTTAGTGGGGTCAATACCATCATAAAAAACAGATTGTCGCAATGACAATTTCAATGTAATTTGTTGCTATGAAATTATATTTTTAATTTCATAAATGATTTTTGTTTTTTTCTTTTTTGCATCGCCCAAAAAAGAAACAAAAAATGCTAGTCTGATGATCTTTTTCTGTAAAATCATCCAATTTTTGCCAACGCGCCGGCTGGCTCGATCGCTAAAAACAGCTACCAGCTGTTTTCTTCACGCTCCGCCCCACCCAGACCGCCTTTCCAGCCGCTACATCCGGCGCTTGGCTCTTTGGGTTGCTCCGTCAGCCAACGCTAAAAAAATAACCTATTTTAAGACGAAAAACATCATAGGACGGGTCTTCTTTGATTTGGGTTCTAATTATGAATGAACTTATTTTACTTTTAACTTTGAGTTTCTAACTTTTATAAGCCCAACAGGGCTGTTTTAATGATATTTTTAGATAAAATCGTCATTGCGATGAGTTTGCCAGGCGGAGCCGATGCAAGCGAAGAAGCAATCTCATGTTAGTGGGGTCAGTACCATCATAAAAAACAGATTGTCAATGATGGTTTTTGAACATCCTATTATGAGCTGTTTTATTTCTCTTGCACCTACACTATCCCATGCTTTGACCCTAAGTATCCCTTAAGTATCTCTTCATGATTTTGACGTCCTGAAATAACTATACAGGTTGTTAAATAAATCCTATTAAAGGTATACACCTGTCATTTTTAATCCTACATATCCTATACAGCTGCTTTATAGTTGTTAAATTTTTTATTGTAATTTAGGGCTGCGATTACGATCCCGATAGCCATAGGGACGGGTTTCGAAGCGCAATTGTTCTTTCTAAGAGGCTTTATTCAATTCAAATTTATTTAAAACTGCGATAACCACATCCAAATCCAGTCTATTATATTGGCAGTATTCTTTTATGGTCACAATTTGGTGTTTTTCTTTGTTCAGGCTTCTTTTGAGATCATTAATTACCCTGCGCGCATAGCGCTCACTTTTATTGGTGAGCAATACGATGTCGCTGGGATAAATAGCTATTCTGATCATTTTTGTAAGCCAATTTTTAAGTTCGATTCTCAAAGTTAGGAAACCATTTGTTGGATTTATAAATATCTTATTAACAAATTTTAATTATTCAAATAACTGTACCCCAGAATGTTTCGCCGAAAATTTTATTTGATTGATTTTGATCTTGTCTAAAATTTCATTTGATGCTTTTT
>DATIRG010000450.1:0-5212 GCA_035470005.1 Lutibacter sp.
AAAGTAATCGCATTACAACGGCTTCAGAAATCTTTAAAAAATATAATAAACCTCTTTAATTTGACATTAAAGAGGTTTATTTTTTGTGTTATTTTTTACAAAGCCTATTTGTAAAAAAATTGCAAATATGATTTTAATACTTGCCGATACTCAGCAACACCAACGTACACGCTTCTTCAAAAGCAATCTTATTTTTTGAAAGTAAATTTTGCAATTCCTCATTCTCTGTTCCGGGATTAAACAGCACACGCTTGGGTTTTAAATCCAAAATATAATCATAAAAACTTTTCTGATTATTTTCATTTAGATACAGCGTTATGGTATCAATGTCTTCAAACATCACTTTTTCTATAGTTATTCTTACGCCGCTAACTTCTCCTTCTTTATTTCCTATGGCGAATACCGGATGTCCGTAATTGGTTAACTTCTGAATTGCCATAAAAGAATACCTGCTTGGATTTGTGGAGGCTCCAATAACCAATGTTTTTTTTATCATTTAACAAAATTAACTAAAGTTTTAGGAAAAGTGTAACATAATACAAAGTTTGTAGTCTACTAAAAACGAATGCTGTCAAAAAACCAAAATGATGCCATTCAAACTAAAAAAACGAACAATAATTTAACGAATTCAAATTTTAATAATATTTAAAACTTTTAACAAAAACTACTACTTACTAAAATGAAAAAAATACTTTTATCATGCAGTCTATTCCTATCATTGACTATTTCTGCACAACTTCCTTCAAATGACAATCCGAAAACTGGTGTAGTTACCGGAAAAGTGATTGACGAAACGACAAAACAGGCATTGCCTTATGTGAGCATTGTTATTAAAGATGCCAACAAAAAAACGACTACAGGTGGAATAACTGATGCAAATGGAAATTTTTCCATCAAACAAATTCCTGAAGGTGAAAACAATGTCGAAATTCAGTTTATTGGTTACAAAACCGAAACAAAAAAAGTAAATATTACCAAATTAAATTCCAACATTAATCTGGGAACCATTGCTTTAGAAGAAGAAGCCGCACAATTGGATGAAGTGCTGGTGGTCGCTGAAACCTCAACGGTAACGCAAAAAATTGACAGAAAAGTAATCAATGTCGGAAAAGATTTAACATCTGCCGGCGCAACAGCTTCGGAACTGTTAAACAATGTGCAATCCGTTTCGGTCGACAGCCAAACAGGGAATATTAGCTTGCGCGGAAATGACAATGTACGGGTTTTGGTTGATGGAAAACCATCGAATATTGATACGGCTCAATTGTTAAGGCAAATTCCTTCAACCTCGATTAAAAGCATCGAGTTGATTACAAATCCATCAGCAAAATACAATCCTGAAGGAATGAGCGGAATTATAAACATTGTATTGAATAAAAATTCAAATTTAGGATTTAATGCCACCGTAAACACAGGAATAACTTCAGGAATTCATAACCGTTTTAACGGATCATTGGATATGAATTTTAAAACCGGAAAAGTGAATTTCTTTTCAAATTATGGGATGAACGACGGCAAAAGTGAAAACAGTGGTAAAATGTTCAGATACGACAACAATTCCGTTCAAAATTTTTTGACTGAAAGTGACCGAACTTCTCATTTGCTTAAATTGGGCGCCGATGTTTATTTGAATGATAAAAATACATTCTCCTTCTACACAACTCAAAATGTGTCAAATTCAGCATCTGACGGAAACACCACCGTTTTTTATAACAAAATTTTGAGCAGCAACAGCTTAAATATGGTTGAAGGCGACAACAATTCAGCCGCCTATAATTTTAATTACAGCCTTAATTTTGATAAGAAAGGCCATAATTTAGAACTGGAAGCAAATTTTTCAAATTCTGACAGTCCGGAAAATGCGCTGTATAAAGAAACAATTCGTCCAAATAATCTGATTTCAAATTACAATGACATCGTTACAAATGATCGAAAAACAAACCTTATCAACCTGGATTATACCAACCCAATTTCTGAAAATGCCAAAGTGGAACTAGGTTTGGAAGCCAGAATGGAAGACACCAAAAATAACAACATCACCAGCCAGCACGAATTTGTGTACGACGCAAACGGTGATTTAATTAATGATGGAAACGGCTGGTATGAAACTGAACCAAAAGGAAATTCTTCCTTTGAATATGACAGGAAAATTTATTCAGGTTATGCAAACTACAATCAGACTTTCAACAAATTGGCCGTACAATTGGGTGCGCGATTGGAACAATATGAAGTAGATGGCACTTTTGTTAAAAACACGGAAACCGCGACTTACAAAGATGAAATTTTTACGGTTTACCCGTCTGCATTTTTCACTTACAATGCCAGTGAAAAAAATCAGTTTCAGTTAAGTTACAGCCGCAGGGTCGACCGTCCGTCAATTGGCCAGGTAAATCCAATTAGAGAATGGAGTTCGCCAACAGTGACTTCTGTAGGGAATCCGAATCTTAAACCACAATTCACCAATTCCTACGAATTAAACTATACACGCCAGTACAAAGATGGTTCCATTACTTTTGGAACATTTTTTAGAAGGGTGAACGACAACATTACCAGAATTCTGAATATTGATCCTTTGGATGATGACAAAGTAGAAATGTCCTACACAAATACAGAAAGCAATAACAGATATGGGGTGGAATTTTCCAGCAATCACAAAATAGCAAATTGGTGGAGAATAAGTGGAAGTTTCGATTTATATGCGCAAAAAGAAAGCGGAATTGCCAACGGAGATCAGCTTGAAGTTACCAACAACTCCTTTAATTTCAGGGTAAACAATAATTTTACCGCCACAAAAAATCTGCGTTTCCAATTGTTTGGAATGTACAGAGGCGGAGGAGAATCTATCCAATTTAAAACAGATCCTATGTGGATGATTAACACAGGCGCCAGTTTAAATGTGCTGAAAGGCAAAGGCACCATCAGCCTAAGGGTTAACGATATTTTTGAAGGAATGAAATTCAAATTTGAATCAGAAAATCCTTATCCGCAGTCCGGACAATTTAACTGGGAAAGCAGAACCGCTTATGTTGGATTTATGTACAAATTTGGCGGGGGAAAAAATAGCGCAAAAAGTCGTAAAGTAAGAGATAACAATGAAACACAAGGAAGTGGTGGATTTATGTAAAAACTTTGTGAATTTGTTTACATTTAATTAACTATCTTTTAACAAGTTAAACAAGTTTAAGCCTTAAATTTGCAGTGTAAACATTACGAAGATTTAAAGCATAAAAATGCTTAAAACATATAAAAGAATATTTATAATTATTTGAATTAGTTAATTGATAGTCTTTTTGAGAAAGCCTCTAAACTTGCGTTTTAGAGGCTTTTGATTTTTCTCCTATTCCCAGCCCTTTCCAAAGGAATGGGAGTTTGATTTCGGGATTAGAGAAAAAAGACTTTTAATACTTAAACATTTTTGCCAAATGCCTTTGTTCAACTTTAAACTTTTTTTACCACCTGATTATCACGCTTCCCCAAGTAAATCCGCTTCCGAATGCAGCCAAAACCACAAGATCGTTCTCTTTTATTTTTCCTTTTTCCCAAGCTTCGCTAAGCGCAATGGCAATGGATGCTGCAGTGGTATTTCCATATTGCATAATGTTGTTATATACTTGGTCATCCTCCAATCCAAATTTTTTCTGAACAAACTGGGATATTCTCAAATTCGCCTGATGAGGAATCAACAAATTAATATCCGATGCCTGTAAATTATTTGCCTGCAATCCTTCATTAATGACTTCCGCAAATCGCACAACCGCATTTTTAAAAACAAATGTTCCGTTCATATAAGGAAAATACGATTCATCATTTTCGTCATTGGCCGCTAAAATTTCCGGTACCCAATGTTTAATACTCGGCGCCGCCACTATTAATTCTTTGGCGTGTTTTCCTTCAGAATGCAAATGCGTGGACAAAATTCCTTTATTGTTGTCTTCCGTTCTCGACAAAACCGCAGCTCCTGCTCCATCACCAAAAATTACAGTAACACCTCTGCCCCTGTCCGTTTTATCCAATCCGCCCGAATGAAATTCGGCGCCAACCACCAACACATTTTTATACATTCCGGTTTTAATGAACTGGTCGGCAACAGACAGAGCATACACAAAACCAGAACATTGGTTTCTGACGTCAAGCGCGCCCACAGTTCTCATATCAAGCATTTCCTGCAATTGCACACCGCATCCGGGAAAATAAAAATCTGGACTCAAGGTAGCAAAAACAATAAAATCAATATCGTCTTTGGTAAGTCCGGCTCTTTCAATGGCAATTCTTGAAGCTTTTGCGCCCATAACGGAAGAGCTGTCTTCGCTTCCTTCCGGAATCCATCTTCGCTCTTTAATTCCTGTCCTTTCCTGAATCCACTCATCATTGGTATCCATCATTTTGGATAAATCATCATTGGTGACAATATTGTCAGGAACGTAGAACCCCAGACCGGTTATTTTAGAATTATACATAAACTTTGCTTTTTTGGTATATTTATTCAAACTTACTAAAATCAAAAACTATTTACAACATTAATTTTACGATGTTCATAACTATTTTATGGCCTGTTTTTACTGAATCATAAAACTTAACTCATATATTGTCAATACATAACCGTTAAATTTTAATTTATATAAATACGATAGTCAACAAAATATAAAAATAGCCAAACCAAAAGATAACTAAACAACTCCGCTAAAAAAGTTTAATTTAGAATAATCTTTCATCAATTTAAATGTTTCGCTTTAACAGTTTAATTCTAATTAACACCATATTTTGTATTTTATTATTTTGGTTCTTCCTGCCTTTTCGATAGGCGTTACCACGAGGGTCGGGCTTTTCGTTACAATCTTTTTTCGGCAAAATGCCTAAAAAAGTATTTTCACTGCAATCCCTAACGCAAATGCTTTTGTAAATAAAACTTAGCCAAAATTAATTAAGAAGTCTTTGATGCAATTTTAAGCATCGCATGCTCTGAAATTGCGGTGATGGTCAATGACGGATTTACGCCCGGATTTGCAGAAATCATAGAACCGTCGCACACAAACATATTTTGATAGCCAAAAACCTGATTATTTTTATCAATAACACCTTTGGAACGGTCTTCACCCATCACCGCGCCACCCAAAATATGTGCAGTTGTTGGTGTTCCCAGCAAAACATCCACAAAATTTCCGAAAGGAATTCCGTTGACTATTTTGCCGTATTTTTTGCTTAAATGAAATGC
>DATIRG010000451.1:0-1759 GCA_035470005.1 Lutibacter sp.
ACCTTTACAATAAATACCTAGGTAAATAAAAAAAATTGATTTATATTTGCACCAGAAATTAAATTTAAGATACAAAAAATGACAAAAAATATCATAACCATTGGCGGCAGTTCAAGCAAACATTCCTTAAATAAAATATTGGCAGAATATGCGGGCGGATTGCTGAAAAATGCAACATTAACAAAGGTTGATTTAAATGAGTTTGAAATGCCTTTGTTTTCTGTTGATTTGGAGAAAGACAAAGGATTTCCAAAAGGCGCATTGGAATTGAATGAGGTGATTGAAAAAGCAGACGGATTTGTTATCTCGTTGGCCGAACACAATGGTGCCTATTCCACCGCTTTTAAAAATGCGTTTGACTGGTTGTCGAGAATCAATGGCAAGGTTTGGAGAGATAAACCTATGTTGTTGTTGAGTACTTCACCCGGAATTCGTGGCGGACAATCGGTTTTGAATATTGCTTTGGACCGATTTCCTTTCAATGGCGGAAATATTGTGGGAAGTATGCCTTTTCCTTCATTTAATGAAAATTTTAAAGAAGGAGTAATGGTAAATGCCAACTTAAAAGCCAATCTTCAAAAGCTGGTTAATGAATTTGAAAAAGTACTGTAGTGATGGGCGATATTTCAAAAGATATTAATTCCAAGTTTCCAAATGAACGTGTAAAAGCGCTCATCAACATAAAATATACTGCAAATTGGCTAAATACTGTGGGAAATGAATTTTTAAAAACTTCCAAAATTTCCAATCAGCAATACAATATTTTAAGAATTTTGAAAGGCGCCAGTGAAGCGGTAACGGTAAATATGGTGAAAGAAAGAATGATTGAAAAGTCGCCAAATGCCACACGTTTGATGGATAAATTGTGCGATAAAGGTTTGATTGAAAGAACCCGATGTGAGAATGACAGACGAGTTGTGTATGTGAAAATTTCAGAAAAAGGATTGAAATTATTGGATAAAATTAATGTTGATGAGCTTGGTAAACCTATGAATGCAATTTCCGAAGAAGAAGCAAAAATATTGAATGCAATTTTAGATAAAATCAGATAAGATGAAAAAAATAATATATAAAGCAGCAGATAGAGGCAAAGCCAATTATGGCTGGCTGGAGGCAAATTATTCCTTTAGTTTTGCAAATTACTACGATCCTGAAAAGGTAAATTTTGGTGCGTTACGCGTGTTGAACAATGACACCATTCAAGGCGGAATGGGTTTTGGAACGCATCCGCATGACAATATGGAAATCATTACCATTCCTTTAAAAGGGTCTTTGAAACATAAAGATTCTATGGGAAATAAATGGATTGCAATTGAAACAGGAGAAGTGCAAGTTATGTCGGCAGGAAGCGGTTTGCAGCATTCCGAAATGAACAATTTGCCAAATGAAGAAATAGAATTGTTTCAAATTTGGATTTTTCCTGATAAAAATGATGTGGAACCAAGATATGATCAACTAAAATTTGATCCTTCAGAAAGAAAAAACAAACTTCAAATTTTGGTTTCTTCTATTGATGACGATTTAAAAAATACCTTAAAGATTCATCAGGATGCGCTGATTTCCAGCATCGATCTGGATGAGAATTTGGAGTTTAGCTACACACTAAAATCCGAAAATCACGGATTGTATGTGATGGTTGTGGAAGGTGAAATTAACATCGACAATGAGATTTTAGAAAAAAGAGATGCCGTTGGAATTTCTGATACCAATAGTGTAAATATAAAAGCCAAAAGCACATCCGAAGTGCTTTTTATTGAAG
>DATIRG010000452.1:0-3412 GCA_035470005.1 Lutibacter sp.
GATCGGGAGATTTTGCCAGAAGCGCTTATTTAAGCATTTTTGTTTGTCCGTCATCATCCAAAAATAACACCATTTCCCATGTGGTTCCTATGGTTTCGCACCATGACCATACAGAACACGATGTCGATATTTTGGTAACAGAGCAAGGTTTGGCCGATTTAAGAGGTTTGGCGCCAAAAGAACGCGCTCAAGTTATTATTGACAATTGTATGCATCCTGAATATAAAGAACAAATGCAGGATTATGTTGAAGAAGCCCTAAAACGCGGCGGACAAACACCGCATGTGATGGAAAAAGCATTTAGATGGCATCTCGATTTAAAATCTCAAGGCACCATGAAAAAATTGGTAGAAGCAGTAATATAATAGTTTGGTTAATTATCTTTAAGAGCTCCTTTTTAAGGAGTTTTTTTAGTTAAATAAAGTATCATTATCTCAAAGTCAAAACCATTTTGTAGTATTTGTTTTAATTCCTGAAATTGATGCTGTGCATCAAACGAGGCACCAAAAATCAACAAAACTCCATCGACGAAATGTCTATTAAAATTAGTTTTTAGCCAAATTTTTAAGAATAAAAAACCTGTAAAAAGGATGGTTTTTATCTTGTTATGTAACATTTATTTTTTAAACTATGATAAATGTTAGCCTTCCTTTGCGCGAATAATGGTTAACTTTGTGACTTACGATTTTTTAAATTAATTATTATTATGAGCGATTCTAAAAAACAGAGCGAAGCTTTATTATACCACCAATACCCAAGTCCTGGTAAAATTCAAGTAGTTCCAACAAAAAAACATGCAACCCAGCGCGATTTGTCGTTGGCATATTCACCTGGTGTGGCGGAGCCGTGTTTGGCCATTGAAAAAAATCCCGATGATGTTTATAAATATACTGCAAAAGGAAATTTAGTGGCCGTTATTTCAAACGGTACTGCAGTTTTAGGATTAGGAGACATTGGCGCAATGGCAGGAAAACCGGTGATGGAAGGTAAAGGATTGTTGTTTAAAATATTCGCGGATATTGATGTCTTTGACATTGAAGTGGACACACACGATGTTGAGAAATTTATTGAAACAGTAAAAAATATTTCAGTAACTTTTGGAGGCATCAATCTGGAAGACATAAAAGCGCCGGAAGCTTTCGAAATCGAACGCAGACTAAAAGAAGAATTAGATATTCCTGTAATGCATGACGATCAACACGGTACGGCAATCATTTCAGCAGCGGCGTTAAAAAATGCAGTTGAGATTATTGGAAAAGACATTTCAGAAGTTAAAATTGTGGTGAGTGGCGCAGGCGCTGCAGCCATTTCTTGTTCAAGATTGTATTTGGCAATTGGTGCCACAAGAGAAAACTTGGTGATGTGCGACAGTAAAGGCGTTATCAGAAAAGATGTCGGGAATTTAAACGCCCAAAAAGCAGAGTTTGCTACCGACCGTGATTTACATACGTTAGAAGAAGCAATGGTTGGTTCAGATGTTTTTATAGGACTTTCAAAAGGAGATCTTGTAACACCGGCAATGTTAATGACCATGGCAAAAGACCCAATCGTTTTTGCGATGGCAAACCCAACTCCTGAAATTGAATACGATTTGGCAGTTGCAACAAGAAAAGACATTATTATGGCCACAGGTCGTTCAGATTATCCGAACCAGGTGAATAATGTGCTTGGTTTTCCATATATTTTTAGAGGTGCGTTAGATGTTAGAGCCACCAAAATAAATGAAGAAATGAAATTGGCAGCGGTTCACGCTTTGGCAAATTTGGCCAAAGAAACCGTTCCTGAACATTTAAACATTCTGTACGGAAAAACAAATATCAAATTTGGCAGAGAATATATCATCCCTAAACCATTCGATCACAGGCTTATTACCGAAGTTCCTCCGGCAGTGGCGAAAGCAGCTATGGAATCGGGTGTTGCAAAAGAACCCATTACAGATTGGGATGCCTACAAAGAAAGATTGGCAGAAAGACTGGGAACAGGAAGCAAATTGATGCGTATGTTGATGTCTCGTGCAAAAGATGATCCAAAAACCATCATTATAGCTGAAGCAGACCATTTAGACGTGTTAAAAGCGGCCCAGATTATTTATGATGATGGTATTGGGACTCCTATTTTGTTGGGCGATAAGAAAATCATAGAGGAATTGATGAAGGAAATCAATTTTACTGCGGATGTGAAAATTTTGGATCCTAAAAGTGATGAGGAAGAAGAACGCAGAAACAGATATGCGAAAGTATATTGGGAAAAAAGACAGCGCAACGGAGTCACATATTTTTCCGCTCAAAAATTAATGCGCGAACGCAATTACTTTGCTGCCATGATGTTAAATGAAGGCGAAGGAGATTCCTTAATTACCGGATATTCCAGAGCGTATCCAACGGTTGTAAAGCCAATGATTGAGTTAATTGGCAGGGAAAAAGGTGTGAAACGAATTGCGGCAACAAACATCATGTTAACCAAAAGAGGCCCGATTTTCTTTTCAGATACCGCCATAAATATTGAACCAACCGCTGAAGAGTTGGCAAACATTTGTTATATGACAAGCGTTTCCATGAGAATGTTTGGATTTGAACCTAATTTGGCGATGTTGTCTTTTTCAAATTTTGGATCATCTCCATCTCCATTAGCCGATAAAGTTGCGCAAGCAGTTGAAATTATGCACAAAAGGTATCCGGAAGTAAATGTGGATGGTGAAATACAAGCCGACTTTGCATTGAATCCTAAATTAATGAAAGATAAATTTCCTTTTTCAAGGTTAACCGACAAAAAAGTGAACGGTTTAATTTTTCCAAGTCTGGAATCAGCAAATATTGGTTACAAACTCATGAAAGAATTTGATCAAATAGTATCAATCGGACCTATTATTATGGGACTTCAAAAACCGGTTCATATTCTTCAGCTTGGTGCCGGTGTTGACGAAATTGTGAACATGGCTTGCGTGGCCATTGTGCATGCTCAGGAAAAAATGAATATTAAGTAATATTTTACTACATTTGGAAGTCCATAGAAAAAGTGAAATATGATAACGCACATAAGAGGAAAATTAGTTGAAAAAAACCCAACATTTGCCGTTGTAGAATCTAACGGCGTCGGTTATTGGCTTAATATTTCTCTTAATACATATTCTCAGCTTCCAGACAATGAATTTGTTATGTTGTATACGCATCTTTCTATCAAGGAAGATGCGCATACATTATATGGGTTTATCAACAAAACAGAACGCGAAATTTTTAGATTGCTTATTTCCGTTTCCGGGGTTGGTCCAAGTATTGCCCGAACTATGTTGTCTTCCATGACTACTGATGAAATTCAGCAAGCCATCGCTTCAAATAATGTTTCCGTGATTCAATCCGTAAAAGGAATCGGCGTAAAAACCGCACAACGCGTTTTGGTCGATTTGAGAGACAAA
>DATIRG010000453.1:0-8417 GCA_035470005.1 Lutibacter sp.
AACATTTTCCGGTTTCTTGGGTGCTTATGGCTTAATGCGCTTTAAATTTAACGATTCCTGGCCAATAGCCGACGAAGTTTTTACCCACTTTCCTTTTTTACATGGTGTGCATGCACCTATGTATTATGTGGCGTTAATGACTTTTATCTTGATATTTTCATCGGTAACTATGGTGTTGGCAGTTGATGCCGGACATCAAATGAACAAAAAGAAAGTTACTTTTTATATGTTGCTTACCATTATAGGCGGTGCCATTTTCTTGGGTTCGCAAGCCTGGGAATGGAAAAATTTCATAAACGGAACCTACGGCGCGGTAAAATTGAACGACGGAAAAATTGTTCAATTTGTTGATGCTTCAGGAGAACAAATCACGTTAGAAAGTTTTGTGAAATCACAACATTCAGAAAGAACGCAACATACCGCAAATAAAGGAATTTGGTTTGTGAAAGAAGCCGAATTGCCACCTTTTACCTTAAATGAAGTTGTTGAAAGTTTTAAAGCAAATCCGGCAATTTCCATAAGAACCGAATTGATCAATCCAGAAACAAAAACAAAAACAATTATACCGCACAATGAGGCGATGGGCTTTTTGAACGAAGCAAAATCGGTGGTTGTGGGCGCCAATTTAAGAGAAAATGAATACGGGAAAACATTGTTTGCCAATTTCTTTTTCTTTATCACAGGATTTCACGGATTCCACGTTTTATCGGGCGTAATCATCAATATCATCATCTTTTTTAATGTGATTATTGGCACTTATGAACGAAGAGGACATTATGAAATGGTTGAAAAAGTAGGACTTTATTGGCACTTTGTAGATTTGGTTTGGGTATTTGTATTCACCTTCTTCTATCTGGTTTAATTCATAAAATGACATTAAAATGACACACGCACAAGAACATACGTCGCACACAAAATTAATTTGGAAAGTATTCGCAATCCTTTCGGTCATCACTATTGTTGAAGTTGCTTTGGGAATTATGAAGCCTGATGCACTTTACTTAACCAAATTTTTAGGCACAAGTCCGCTAAATATCATATTCCTGGTTTTAACATTGGTAAAAGCCTACTATATTACCTGGTTTTTCATGCATATGGCCGATGAAAAAAAGAGTTTAAGAAGGGCTGTGGTTTGGACTTCCGTTTTCTTAATCATTTATTTAGCCACATTGCTTTTAATTGAAGGAAGTTACATCAACGATGTTTTGGGTCCGCTTACAAAGTGGAACTACTAATATTTTAAATAGAAAAAAGGTGGTTTTTTAACCGCCTTTTTTGTTAACTTTAGTCACATGAAAAAATTCTGGGTACTTTTTAGCCTGTTCGTATTGCCATTGGTATTTTACATATTTCTGTCGAAAGGAATCTACAAATATTCCAATCTGCCAATTTTAACGAAAGATGTAATTGACTTAAAAACTGTTTCTCCGTTAACTACTGCCACTTTTTCTGAAAAAATGACGGTTGTTTGTTTTTTGGGAAGTGACATCAATATGGCCAAGGCAAGCCTTTTCAATTTAAACCAAACAATTTACAAAAGGTATTATCAAAAACCATATTTTCAGATGGTTGCCATCCTTCCGCAGGGATTGGAAAAAGAATACGAAGAAACATTTGAAGAACTTGCGGCCTTTACAGATACAAGTAAATGGCATTTTATTTATGCCAGCAAAGAAAATACCAACTTGCTTTTTAACAGTTTTGAAACACCTTTTAAAATAGATAAAAATGGGTATTCTGAATATGCGTTTATTGTTGATATGGAATTGCGCTTGCGCGGAAGAAAAGATGATGAAGACACCAAAGGCGGCAAATTATATGGTTATAATATGAAATCGGTTGCGATTTTGAAGAACAAAATGAAAGACGATATTGACATTATTTATTATCAATTGAAAAAATCGGCTGAAAAACAGGCAAGAAGAAAAAGGGAAATCTAATTAAATGAAAAAATACTCTTACATAGGCATTGCATTTATTATCTTAATCTTCGGAATTTACGCAGTTCCGAAAATTGTAAATAAATTTAAAACACCCAAATTGGTGACTATCGGCAAGGTTCCTCCGTTTGAATTTACAAACCAAGAAGGCAAATTGATCACCAATTCATTTTATGACGGAAAAGTTTATGTGGTAGAATTTTTTTTCACCACCTGCCCTACCATTTGTCCGAAAATGAATGAAAACATGCTTAAAATTCAAAACGAATTTTATGGGAATCTGGATTTCGGTATCGCCTCTTTCAGTATCAACCCAAAATATGACACGCCGCAAATTTTAAAGGAATATGCAGAAACACATGGGGCAACTTCAAAAAACTGGAACTTTTTAACGGGTGACCAGGCTGAAATTTATGAACTTGCAAATGTAGGATTCACTTTGTATGCAGGTGAAGACAGTAATGCAGAAGGCGGATTTGAACATTCGGGTATGTTTGCTTTGGTGGATAAAGAAGGAAACATTCGCTCGAGACTGGATGAATATGGAAATCCTATTGCTTTTTACGACGGACTTGATAAAAAAGGCGTGCAACAAATTAAAGAAGATATTAAAATACTTTTAAAAGAATAATGGCAACAGCTTCAAAAAAATACAATACGTGGATCATCATTTTATCAATCGCAATTCCGGTGGTGGTTGCAATTTTGTTTCGCGTTAAAATTGACGTGCAACTTCCCGTTTTTTTACCGCCAATTTATGCGACGCTAAATGCATTTACGGCATTGTTGTTAGTGGTGGCATTTTGGGCAGTTAAAAATAAAAAAATAGCCTTACATGAAAAACTGATGAAAACAGCCATTGGGTTTTCCGTATTGTTTTTAGTGCTGTATGTGGCCTATCATATGACCTCCGACTCCACAAAATTTGGTGGCGAAGGCACCATAAAGACGGTTTATTTTATCATTTTAATCACTCACATTATATTGTCGGTAATAGTAATTCCCTTTGTGTTGGTAACCTATGTTAGAGCCATTACAAACCAAGTGGAATTGCATAAAAAAATAGCACGATTCACCTTTCCGTTGTGGTTGTATGTTGCCGTAACCGGCGTGATTGTTTATGTGATGATTTCGCCATATTATTAGGTCCAAAAAAGGTAATTTAATGATAGAAAATAATCAAATAAGCAACACATGAAAAAAGCATTGCTTTCAATAATTCTTCTTTTATTTATTCAAATAGCAAACGCACAATGCGCTATGTGTAAAGCGGTTGTTGAAAGCGGCGGTAACCGGGATGAGGCTGAAGGTTTAAATTCGGGTATTTTATATTTAATGATATTTCCTTACCTTTTAGTGGGCGCATTGTTTTTTATTATTATCAGGTATAAAATAGCCGGAAATAAAAAAAATAAAATTTAAATTTTTATGATGATGCAGCGCGCGTTAGGGATTGCGCTGTATGTTTGAGCGCTTTTTTAGTTGTTTTTCACAATTAAAAAACGCGAGCAGCAAAAGCCCGACCGCTTTTTCAGCGGGAACGCCCAATAAAAATGCTGGCAGACGCAAATAAAATTTAACATTTCCATAAGTGACTAAATGTGTAACAAATGCTAATTTTAGTCGTCAAATATAGAATCAACATAAACATAAACTCAGTCACATACAATGAGAACAAAAATTGTAAGTATTTTGGCGTTCGTATTATTTATAAATGCAAATGCACAAGATAAAAAATGGACACTTCAGGAATGTGTCAACCACGCTTTAGATAACAATATCTCCATAAAACAGCAGGAACTCAGCAAAGAATTGGTTGAAGAAGACATTACCATCGCCAAAGGTAATTTTTATCCTTCGCTAAATTCTTCGGTTTCGCAAAACTGGAATTTTGGATCTTATATTGATAATTACGGCGGACGGGTTTCCAGAGACACCCGTTCTAATAATGTCAGTTTAAATTCGAATGTTATGCTTTACAACGGAAACAGAAACAAAAACAATTTGTTGCAGGTGCAAAAAAGCCTGGAAGCAGCCGGTTTTAATTTAGAAGAAAACAAAAACGGCATTATGTTGTATGTGGTTAATTTCTATTTAAATGTGTTACTTAACAAAGAAAGCATCATTATTGCCCAAGACCAAATAAACATCAGTAAAAAACAGGTTGAAAAAGCAAAAACATTGGTTGAAGCTGGTTCACAGCCAAGAACAACACTTTTGGAGGCAGAAGCTACATTGGCCGCCAATGAGCAACAATTGACCACCGCGCAAAATACTTTGGATCTTTCCTTACTGAGCCTGGCCCAATTGCTACAGGTTTCGCATAAAGGATTTGACGTTCAGGATGTGCCTTTAACCATTGATTCCGCCTCATTAATTTATAACGATACCGACTTGATTTTTAACACCGCAGTGGCCAATTTACCAGAAATTAAAAGTGCGCAAATTGCTGTTGAGCGTTCAGAAATAGGTGTAGAAATAGCAAAAGGTGCTTATTATCCATCGCTTTCTTTTGGGGCTGGATTGGGAACTGCTTACCAACACAACAGTGGAGAGAAAGATGTTAGGCCAATTATTGATGAAAATAACAATGTTGTTTATGTTCCCAACGGATTTGGAAAACAGCTGGAAGACAATTTGGGCTATAACTTTGGATTTTCCCTAAACATTCCAATTTTTAACCGATTTCAAACAAAATCGAACGTTGCAAAAGCCCAAATAAATCAGGAAATTGCTTCGTTGCAATTGCTTGACAAACAAGTTAAATTAAGAGAAACTATTGAAAAAGCATATGCTGATGCCAAAGCGGCTTTAGATCAATATGTTGCATCACAAAAATCGTTGATGGCCCAAAATGAATCTTTTAAAAACGCCCAAGTAAGCTATGATAACGGCGCCATGACTTCTTTTGATTTTGACCAAGTAAGAAACAGGCTGGTGAACGCACAATCATCATTGGCCAATGCAAAATACAATTTTGTTTTCAGAACCAAATTGTTAGAATATTATTTAGGCATTCCTATTGTGCTGGAATAATAATTGTTAATTTTAATTTACGGTAACATCCAACGCAAAACGTTGGATGTTTTTTTTATAACTATTGAATTAAGTATATTTGCCTTTAAAATAAATATATTGGCACTGATTTTAAACATAGAAACTGCAACAAAAAATTGCTCGGTAAGCATTGCTGAAGAAGGCAAAACCATCGCTTTAAAGGAATTGAATGACGGCAATTATTCGCATGCTGAAAAATTACATAAACTGATTGAACAAGTTGTTTTAGAAGCCAAGATTTCATTGTCCGATTTAAAAGCCATTGCGGTAAGCAAGGGACCAGGTTCTTACACCGGTTTGCGCATTGGCGTTTCGGCAGCAAAAGGCTTGTGTTTTGCGTTGGATCTTCCGCTGATTTCCGTAAACACCTTACAATCTTTGGCACTATCGGTTTCAATTGACAAAGGTTATAAAATTCCGCTTTTGGATGCGCGACGAATGGAAGTTTACAGCCAGGTTTTTAGTGAAAAGAATGAAAAAATAAGGGAAGTTTATGCGGATATTATTGATTCCGACTCTTTTTCTGATTTTTTAAATACTGAAAAAGTCTATTTTTTTGGAGACGGCGCCGAAAAATGCAAGGAAATAATTACCTACAAAAAAGCTGTTTTTATCGACCATATATTTCCTTCGGCAAAAGAAATGTCGGTTCTGTCTTATCAAAAATACGGCAACAATGAGTTTGAAGATGTTGCCTATTTTGAACCTTTTTATTTAAAAGAATTTCTTGGGGAAATGCCAAAAAAATAGTTATTCTAAAGTACTGTAAAACCTGAACATTTTAATTAAATCTTCCTCGCTTTTAAATCCTAATTTATTTTCATTCACAAAAGATTCAATTTCAGCAGCTTTACTTCCAAATAAAGAAATGATGTCTTTTTTCTTACTGGGCAATGCTATTGCTGAACTATTTTTATAACCAATATAAAATTCATCATCAACACGCTTCAATGTCGGCGGTTTGTATTTGTCGTAACCGGTTTTTGCTTTTACCTCTTCAAAAAATTTAATTTTTTCTTTGCGCAACAAAGAAATTTTATCCCCGGCAAAAAGAATTACAAAAAAACCAGGTACTGTCACATTTTTTTTTGAATAATTATAAACCTGATATAATTTATTTATTCCTTCAAAATTTACAGTATAATTCAGGTTTTTAGGTAAATGATAGCTATTTCCATTTTTTTCAACTTCCATCTCATCTTGATATGCATCATATCGAACCAAATAATTATTTTGGCTGTCTGATAGTTTTGCAGGCAAAAAATTTTCATTAATATAAATACTTCCCACCAATTGTTTTGAACGAAGGTCGAATGAGGTTATGCTTGTTCTATGTACTAAAGTTTGTTCGCTATCAGTTTTTTGACAATACCCTGAAAAACTGAATAATAGCAGCATTAGAAAGGAGTGCTTATTAAATATTGTTATCATAGATAGTTAGTATTTTAAGTTAATTTTTAAAATCAATAATTATTCCATATTTATTAAGATATTTACTTGGATGAAGTCAGGAAATGAACTTTTAGCACAAATAACGTCAAGAATTGATCTTACTTTATTTGTACTGAAATTCTAAACTTTCCTTTTACTTTTGAGTCGCCACTAAGATTTAATGATAAAATTAATAAAACTGTCCAATTATCTCTCGAAAAATACAAAAAACGTCTAAAATGACCACTATTTTGAACCTTTTTATTTATAAGATTTTTTAGTGTAAATCCCAAAAAAGTAATTATTTTAAAGTACTGTAGAACCTGAATATTTTAATTAAATCTTCCTCGCTTTTAAATCCTAATTTATTTTCATTCACAAAAGATTCAATTTCAGCAGATTTACTCCCAAATAAATCTAAAACATCTTTTTCCTTTCTTGGCAACTCTATAGCTACACTCTTTTTATAACCAATATAAAATTTATCATCTAAACGCTTCAGCGTTGGCGGTTTATATTTGTCGTAACTTGTTTTGGTCTTAACCTCTTCATAAAATTTAATTTTCTCTTTAATAAGTAAGGAAATGCTATCGCCACTAAAAAGAACAACAAAAAAACCTGGAACAGTTTCTTTGTTTTCTATATAATTATAGACTTGATATGTTTTATTTATTCCCTGAAAATTGATAATATAATTTAGGTTTTTTGATAAATTAAAAGTATTACTGCTCTTTTTAAATTCCATCTCATCCTGATAGGCATTATACCTCATTAAATATTGATCTTCACGATTGGAAAGTTTTGCGAGAAGAAATTCCTCGTTAACATAAATGCTTCCCACCAATTCATTAGAACGAAAGTCAAATGAGGTTAAAGTTTTTCCTTGCAGCAAATCTTGATTATTGTCTTGTATTTGAGAATATCCTGATATGCTCAATAACAGCAACGTTATAACGGTATACTTATTAAATCTTTTAATCATTTTAGTTTCTTTTAAATTTTGCATCAATAAGTATTCCCTTATTTAAATGCACGAATTTATTTACGGAATCTTAAAAGTAATTTAATTTCCTAATAAAATCAAAAGTAATCCAATAATTGCAGGCAACGCTTGTACATAAAATAGTTTGACGCTTTTGGTTGTATACGTACCAAAAATACCCGCAACCGCTACGCAGCTTAAAAAGAAGATAGCCAATTGTTCAAAATTGGTTTTATTTACAATCGCCCAAATAAGTCCGGCCGCCAAAAAGCCATTGTACAAACCCTGATTTTTAGCCAACGTTTTTGAACTTTTTGCGGCTTCCAAAGTTTGTCCGAATATTTTTAAACCTTTTGGTTTATCCCAAAAAA
Organism: Lutibacter sp.; assembly: GCA_035470005.1. GTDB lineage: Bacteria > Bacteroidota > Bacteroidia > Flavobacteriales > Flavobacteriaceae > Lutibacter. Next base: position 7,782 of record DATIRG010000453.1, read on the forward strand.
ACATTTCCAAAATCATAAAATAAATATGTTCAAAAGCCACCAAAGCGACAAAGAAAATTTGAATTGTTTTCATCCCTAAAATTTAACTTTTAATTGTAATAATGCTTTTTTTGCTTCGTTTTCGGGCAGGTTACAGGCCGAATTTACACAAACATAAATAAGGGTTTCCGTTTCACTAAAGCGGTTTTCCAATAGGGGAATATTACTTTTTTTGGTAGTTCCGGCAATTAATTTGTTGGGAATATACTGTTGGTTAATTTCTTTAAGCTTGTTTAAGGCATCTTTGCCAGCAATGGCGATTTCGTAAAATTCACCAACAAAATTTGAACCTAATTGCAGCCAATTTGAATATCCCGAGCCATATTGTTGCGTTCGTTCTTTCACATTCCGCAACATTTGTTCGCTCACTTTTAAATAATAACTATTAGAAAAATAATGGCTTAATTTAAATAAATTTTTGGCCATAATAGAGTTTGAAGCCGGCATTACATTGTCCTCAATTTCCATTTTGCGCGCAATTAAATCGGCATCCTGATTTGAAGTGAAATAAAACATGGAACGGTTTTCATCGAAAAAATGATCAAAAGCATAATCCGTCAATTGTTTGGCTGCGCTTAGCCACAATTCATTAAAAGT
>DATIRG010000454.1:0-7970 GCA_035470005.1 Lutibacter sp.
TGGCCAACCAGATTCTGTTTGCCACCAATGATCAATTAACGGGATTTTTAAATGGTCTTCCAACCAATGTAAGGTTGCTGCATCACAGCGTTCTCCTGCTAAAAATTGGTATTTCATGCAGCTTAAATCGTACATTTTTTACAATTCGCAATCGGGATCTTCTTTTTTAATCGCCCTAAGTGCCGTTGGCGCAGTAAACATCACCTTTACGTTATTTTCGCTGATGATTCTCCCAAAAGTACTGGCATCAGGCGTTTTCACAGGCTTTCCTTCAAAAACAATGGTGGTGTTTCTGTTGATAAGCGGTGCATAAACAATGTAACTGTGACCAACAACCCAACCTACATCTGATGCTGCCCAGAAAGTATCGCCTTCTTCAACACCATAAATATATTTCATGGAATATTTTAACGCTGTGGCATAACCGCCAGTATCACGTAAAATACCTTTTGGTTTTCCTGTGGTTCCTGAAGTATACAAAATATAAAGTGGATCATTGGAATCCATCTCAACGCAGTCGACTGGTTCAGATGCTTTTACCAACTTTTTATAACTAACATACGTTTCTGTTTTAGGATTTATGGCCCCTAAATTACGTTGGTAAACAATGACTTTTTCAACTTTATGGGTGGCTTTTTCGACCGCTTCATCAACCAAGGGTTTGTAAGCAATCAATCGGTCAACTTCCATTCCAGAAGTGGCTGTAATAATCACTTTTGGTTTACAATCGTCTATTCTTATCGCCAACTCATGGGGTGCAAATCCGCCAAAAACAACGGAATGTATGGCGCCAATTCGCGCGCAAGCCAACATACTGAAAGCCGCATGAGGAATCATCGGCATATAAATAATAACCGTATCGCCTTTTTTCACACCTAAATCACGAAGTCCGCCCGCCAAACGAGAAACCTGTCTTTTTACCTCATTATATGAGTAATTTACGCGTTGTTGTGTAACAGGCGAATCATAAACGATGGCCGTTTGTTCTCCATAACCAGCATCAACGTGCTTGTCAACCGCCAAATAACAAATATTTAATTTTCCGTCTTCAAACCAACGGTCAAAACCATTTTCATCTTTAGACAATATAATCGTAGGTTTTTTAAACCACTTTATATTATTGGCTTGTTCTCCCCAAAACGCTTCCGGGTTTTCAATACTGTTGTTGTAATGTTTTTGATAGCTCATAATTATTTATTTTTCTTGTTAAAAAATCCAAACCAAGCTGGATTTAAAAATTTTATTTTAATCATTACCCACAGCACAAATAAGGTAAAAAGTCCCATTATTAATGAGCTGAATGCACCAATTTGAAATAACGATTCGATATATATTCTTCCAAATATGGTAACGATGACATAAATGGTGATTACAATATCTGAAGTTCTATTTCCCAATCTATAATTCATTTTTTTATTTTTTATTTAAAAGTTCTTTCACTTCTTTTACCAAATTTTTCACTGCAAAAGGTTTTGATATGTACTTGTCGGCGCCCAATTGCAAACCTAATTCTATGTCCGATGCTTTATTTTTTGCCGAAAGAAATATCACTTTAATTTTTTTTAGCGTTTCACTGTTTTTTAAATAGTTAAGCACCTGATATCCATCCACGTTCGGCATCATAATATCTAATAAAATAATATCCGGAATGGTGTTTTCAACTATTTCAATCGCTTCTTCACCGTCACGGGCAATGTATACTTGAAAATTTTCTTTTTTAAAAATGTATTCCAGCGACATTACTATGTTGGGCTCGTCATCAACTATAAGTATCTTTTTCATCTGTTTAAATTTTATTTTTTAGCGGTAACAGTTGCTGTTCGCTATTAATCATTTCTTCCTGTATCCAGATTTGTGATGCTCGTTTCATCTAATTTCTGTTTAGAGGTAAGGTAAAAGTCAATCTCGCTCCTTGAGGCAAACTGTTTTCTGCCCAAATTTTACCATTGTGGCTTTCAATAATTTGCTTACTGATTGCCAAACCCAAACCGCTTCCAATTGGTTTTATCAAGGTTTGATTTTTGGATTGATAAAATTTGTTAAATATGGAAATCAATTCATCTTGTGCAATTCCCTTTCCATTGTCTTCAACGGTTATTTCAACTTTATTTTGATTGATATGTGCTGAAATTTTAACTTCTCCATTTATTTCATTTGAAAATTTAAAGGCGTTCGACAATAAATTAACAATTACTTGTTGAATTCTATCTTCATCATAAACAACCACCGCATCATCAATTTCAATCAAATTAATTTTAATACCTTTATTAACAGCCAATTGCCTAAACGGATCAATCGATTTTAAGATGGTATTTTTGATGGAATGCTCATTTAAATCCAGTTTTTCTTTTCCTGTCGCCAGTTTTTCTAAATCTAAAATATTGGTAATCAGCCTGCTTACGCGTTCACTTTCACTTACAATACTTGTTAAAAATTTCTTTTTTGTGTCATTATCAATTTCATCATCCGCCAATAATATTTCCGAAAGTGCTCTTATTGAAGTGATTGGCGTTTTAAGTTCATGCGCCACCGTATCCAAAAACTCATCTTTTTGCTTATCGCGTTCTTTTAATTCTTTATTGGATTCTTTTGCTTTTTGGGTTTCATCCAAAATATTCAATACTTCCGTTAAACTTATTTCTTCTTCTTTAACTACGGATGCAATTAAAATTCTTGCCGATGCACTTCCGATGCTTCCTGTTAACAGTTTTTCAGAAAAATTGACCAAACGGGCATCTGCAACTTGAATTTTTTTATCAATGTCATATTTCATATAAAACAAATTCAAAGCTCTTTCTGTTCTGCTTTCACCCAAAAATCGTGTTAAAACATTTTTAATGTCACGGACGTATGCTTCACCTTTCCATACATAGGCGCCTTCTTGCAAAGCTGCATATTTGGTGCTGTCAACAAACATTTCGGCAAAATTTCGTTCTCTGTAACTTCCCAATTTACTTACTGAAACCAATGAATAAATAAATACATTAAAAATCAGGCTCCAAAAAAAAGCGTGGGTTACCGGTTCAAAAATTTGCAATCCGAACAACTCATATGGTTTTAAAATATGGATACCAAACAATCCTTCATTCACAAAAGACGATGCAATTAATTGCGAATCGATGGCAAATGGAAATAATAGGGTGTAAACAGTTATAATAAAACCAGCAAATATCCCATATTTAGCTCCTTTTGATGAACCTCTGCGCCATAACAAACCTCCAAAAAAGGCTGGTGCCAATTGTGCAATCAACACAAATGAAATCAATCCGATAGATACCAACGAACGATCCAGCGTAAAACTTTTATAGAAAAAATAAGCGATTATAATCAAGGTAAATATTGAAATACGTCTAATATTTTTAATTGATTCGGTATTTTCAGCGGATTCAGATTTGCTGAACCTCTTTAAAAATCCGTATGGAATAATTAAATTGTTACTTAGCATTGTTGCCAATGCCAGCGATGAAATAACTACCATAGAGATTGCTGCCGAAAAACCTCCCAAAAAAACCAATAAGGCCAAAAATTCATTGTTATTGTTTAGTGGTAACAACAAGGTAAATAAATCGGCATCAACCTGTTGGTTTTGAAAAACCACATTTCCTGCCCAAGCAATAAATATCACAAATACATTAAAAAGCAGCAAATACAATGGAAACAGCCAAATCACTTTCTTTAAATATTTTTCACGTTCATTTTCAATCACGGTTACTTGAAATTGTCTTGGTAACAACACAATGGCAACCATTGACAATAAACTCAGCAAAAACCAATTTAATCCACCGTTTAAACCATCTATGGTTTGCTGGGCTTCAAAATTTGGCAAAACCGAAGCTTTATTGTAAATATCGGCTGGGCCGTTAAATAAATAAAACGTCACATAAATACCTATCACAAGAAAAAACACCAATTTAATAACCGATTCTAAGGCTATTGCAGTAATAATTCCTTTGTGTCGCTCAGAAGCATCAGTATGTTGCGTGCCAAAAAATGCGGCAAAAATTGCCAACAATATCGCAATATAAAAAGTGGTGTCATCCAAAATGGAAATTGCAGAAATATGATGTTTGGTTATGACGTTAAAAGTTTCAGAAATTGCTTTTAATTGTAATGATATATAGGGAACTATTGCCAAAACGCAAACCAATGTCACCAAGGCACCCAAAAAACGATCGTTTCCATAGCGCAGTGAGATAAAATCGGCCAACGTTGAAATTTTATTTCCTTTTGAAATTCTGATAATTTTACGCATTAAAATCACCCAGGTCGGGATAATAATAATAGGTCCTAAATAAATGGTCAAAAATTTTAAGCCTGAAGTTGCCGCTAAACCAACACTGCCGTAATATGTCCAGGCAGTACAGTAAACAGCCAGAGAAAGTGTATAAATATAAGGATTGTTTACCCACCTGCTTTTTGAATTTTTTTCAGCCCAATAAGCCACATAAAATATGACAGCCAGATAAACCAAAATAATCGATATCACCAAAAAACTACTCATAATACTTTTTTAAGATGATATATGAAACAATAATGCTAACAATCCAAACAAAGAATATATAAAAATAAAGTACCGGAAAACCAATAAAAGTATTGCTGCTGTTAAAAATCAACAATATAGGCACATTGAATAAACACAATAATAATATTGATAATACAATTAACTTTTGCTGGTGTCTTTTTTTCACTATTTGATAAAATATTAAAAACAGCACTATAAAAATAGTGCTGTTTTGTGACTAAAATTTATTTACTAATGAGCGTGTGCTTCACCAGCTCCTTTAGGAATTCTAATATGTTCAACGATATCTTGAACGTGTGCAGGTGGCGCAGGCGTTAACCTGGAAACAATTACTGAAAAGATAAAGTTTACGGCCATTGCGACAGTTCCAAATCCTTCCGGAGAAATTCCTCCATTTCCAAAATTAAACCACCAGTCTGCTGTAAGTCCTGCCACGGCATCTTTTCCTCCGTCAAAAATTCCAAATTTGAATTTCAACATATAATATAACATCAGCGTAATACCTACAATCATACCTGTTACGGCACCTTCTTTGTTCATACGTTTGTCAAAAATTCCCAATAAAATTGCAGGGAAGAAGGATGCTGCTGCCAAACCAAAGGCGAGTGCCACAACCGCGGCGACAAACCCTGGCGGATTGATACCAAAATATCCTGCAATAAAAACGGCTACACCGGCACTGATGCGCGCTGCTAAAAGCTCGCCTCTTTCTGAAATATCCGGATTGATCATTTTTTTAATTAAATCATGTGATATTGATGATGCAATTACCAACAACAAACCTGCTGCTGTTGAAAGTGCTGCTGCCAAACCACCGGCGCCAACCAATGCAACAACCCAGTTAGGAAGATTTGCAATTTCAGGATTGGCAAGTACCATAATATCGTTGTCAATGGTTAATTCGTTGACTTCTTTATCAGCCACATATTGCACTATGCCATCTGCATTTTTGTCCTCAAATTTCAACAACCCTGTTTTTTCCCAGTTGCCAAACCATTGCGGCAATTCTTCATATTTTGCATTGCTTACAGTTTCAATCAATTTGGTTCTTGCAAAAACCGCCACTGCAGGAACAGTGGTATATAAAATTGATATGAATAATAAGGCCCAACCTGCAGAAATACGTGCATCTTTAACTTTAGGTACCGTAAAGAAACGCACGATTACGTGAGGCAATCCTGCTGTACCAACCATTAAGGCGAAGGTGATTGCAAAAACGTCAATCATTGATTTGCTTCCCGAAGAATATTCGTGGAAACCTAGTTGTGTTGATAAACCATCCAATTTATCCAATAAATAAATGCCGTCTTCACCGGTACTTCCAAATCCTAATTGCGGAATTGGGTTTCCAGTCATTTGAAACGAAATAAATATTGCAGGTACCATAAAAGCAAATATCAACACACAATATTGTGCCACTTGGGTGTAAGTAATCCCTTTCATACCACCCAAAACCGCGTAAAAGAAAACGATTGCCATACCAATGTAAACGCCTGTGTCAATTTCCACTTCCAAGTATCTTGAAAATACAATTCCTACGCCTCGCATTTGTCCGGCCACATAAGTAAACGAAACAATTAAGGCACAAACTACGGCAACAATACGTGCGGTACTCGAATAATACCTGTCACCAATAAAATCTGGCACTGTAAATTTTCCGAATTTTCTTAAATAAGGTGCCAGCAAAAGTGCCAAAAGCACATAACCGCCTGTCCATCCCATAATATAAACAGAACCATCATATCCAGTAAAAGAAACGATACCTGCCAAAGAGATAAATGATGCTGCCGACATCCAGTCGGCTGCGGTTGCCATCCCATTCATTATCGGATGCACACCGCCACCCGCAACATAAAATTCTTTTGAAGTTCCTGCCCTGGCCCAAATTGCAATTCCTATATAAAGCGCAAATGAAAGTCCTACAAGTATCCAAGTCCATGCTAATATTCCCATGATTTAAATTTTTTAAAGTTTATATTATTCTTCAACGCCATATTTTTTATCCAAGGTATTCATCAATTTTACATAGACGAATATTAAGATAATAAATACATACATAGATCCTTGTTGCGCAAACCAAAAGCCGAGTTTAAAACCGGCAAATTTGATGGTGTTAAGCTGATCCACTAAAAAGATTCCGAACACGTAGGATACCAAAAACCAGATACTTAGCAAGATTGCCAAATAAGTTAGATTTTCTTTCCAATATGCTTTCATGTTTTCTTTTGACATAATAGTTGGTTTTAAAAGTTATAAATTGCTGTTGTTAATAATCTGAAGTTGCTTACTGCATCAATACCAGTAATGTTCATGTCACCGTCAGTGTCAATAGTTCCATATTGTGCACTGGTAAATTCACCTTCAATTCCAATTTTCATTTTTCCTGATTTCCATCCAATTCTTGGCGCTATTCTGAAGGTACTTTCCACAGTATTTCCTAAAAATCCGTTGGTATAAGTAATTGCTTCTCCAAAACCACTGTTTTTTGAATAACCACCAAATATTCCCCATTCCATGGTTTCAGAAAAATCGGCATTTAATTCTGTCCAGGCAGAAAATGTATCGTTGTTTACATAATCACCATTGGCCATACCAAATCCGCTGATTTGCAAAATATCAGACATATTTTGTCCGTAAATTGCTTCAGCTTTCCAAGTCGCTTTGCCCAATTGTGTCCTAAAATATCCAACAAAAGCAGTGCTTGTTACATTATCAGCTCCCAGAGCAGGTCTGGCCGATTTAAAATTAACGCCAAAGCCTCCCAAAGAACTTGCCACGGAGCCAATTTGCAACTGGGCGTGTAATTGAGGCATTCCTGCCTGACTTACACTGGCGCCTCTGGTTTGAAAATCTCTTTCAGTAAAAAGTGCACCCATAAATCTAACTTTGCCTTTAGTGGTTAAACGCAATTGTGGATTTCTGGAGAATGGTGCAAAAGGAACGCCTGTATTAAAGGAATAAACATCAGGAAATACGGATGTTATAAACATAGGGTGCCAAAACTGTCCCATTAAAATTTCAACTTTGTCATTTGACAATTGAACAAAGGCATGTCGTAACCTAAAACCATTAACATCATCGAGTCCTGTTCCGGAGTTTCCGAAAAAATCAGCTTCAATAGCTCCGGAAGTTTTCATTCCAAAAAAGTCTGGGCCTGTAATGCCGGCTTTTAAACGGGTTTGGATTGATAAAATGTTAAAATTGGTTTGGTCATTCACATCTTCACCATTTACCAACTTTTCTGCAGCCGGTAAAATCATAAAATGTCCCTCTCTGGAATTGATGGTTTGCCTCGTGTCAAACATATAGTCTGTCTTAACAAAACCGGTCCATTTTACACCAAAAGCTGGTGTGGCGTCTGTCGCCTGGCCATAAGTGTAATAGGTTAATCCCAAAAGAAGAATTAACAAAACTGATAGCTGTTTTTTCATAAAAATAAATTTGGTTA
>DATIRG010000455.1:0-5478 GCA_035470005.1 Lutibacter sp.
CGAACCAACAAAACTTTTGTGAATTTTTTGATTGACATCAGAATTGGAAATGCTTGTAAATTGCTAACAAAAAACAACGATTTAAACATCACCGAAATTTCTTACAAGTCCGGATTTAACAATCTTGCCAATTTTAACAGGAAGTTTAAATCGATAAAAGGTGTTACGCCTTCGGATTACAGGAAGAAACAATTTGCTACATAGCCCATAAAAGATGAATTATTTTAAGTAAGAAAGTTGTTTTTCAACTTCGGTCTTCCGACTTTACTAACTTTCCACCCCAAAATCTTTTTGTTGCTTTTTTGTCAGCCCTTTTACCACCAAACTGTAAGAATCATCGATTAATTCCCTGATTAGTTTATTCGATAAATTGCCATCAATGATGACGGAATTCCAATGCGTTTTATTCATATGATAACCGGGCATAATTTCGTCGTATTCCTCTCGTAGCTCCAACGCTTTTTCAGGATCGCATTTTAAACTTACAGTTGCCGGATGATGTTCTAGACCCGCCAATGCAAACATTTTGCCTGCTACTTTAAATACCAAAGTTTCTTCATCAAAAGGAAAACTTTCAGTTACATGATTTTTAGAAAGGCAATATTCCCTAAATTCTTCGATATTCATACCAAATTATTTAAACATTGATAGTTCTTAAAAACTATAAAATTACCAAAATATTTTGTGTTTTAGGCATAAAAAAAAGCAGCTTTTAACAGCTGCTTTTTTTTAAATTTGTTTAAATTATTATTCTGATACTGCACTTAAATTCGCAATAACATTAAATGTTGGCGGTTCTGCCAAATGACGTTTAACCGGACATTGCGCGATTACATTTTTAATGGCACTCACGTATTTTTCCGGAAAATTGGCCGGTAAATCAACAACCATGTCAATATCGCTAACCATATTGGTCATTCTGTTGTAATTCATTTTTTGGGTAATTCCCACTTCCTGAAAAGGTAACCCTCTTTGTTGCATAAACGATCGTACAAATACTGCCGAACACATGCCTGCGGTTGCCAAAAATATTAAAAAAGGAGATTCATTCATCGTGATTTCATTGCCATTCATAAACGGAACAATTCTTCCGTTATCATCAAATTTTATTTGTATTTCCATAATTAACTATTTAATTTTCAGCAAAGTTATTGCGATAACAAATAGCAATATGTAACTATAATTACATATAAATCAGGAACTTATTTTAAATAAATCGGAAGCAATTCCATCTGCCAAAAATTTACCTTTTTTGGTGGTGACCAAAACTTTTCCCGAAAAAGAACGCAGTTCAACTTCCAACAAACCCGATTTTATATGGCGTTCTGCGCTTTTTTTTAATTCCTGCAAATACATCGCGCCAAATTCTTTTTCAATTTTTTGAAAAGAAACGCCCCAAATGGTGCGCAAACCTGTCATAATATATTCATTAAACCTGTTTATTTCTGAAAGTTGCTCTTTTTCTGAAGGCAATTCATCGGCCTGCAAGGCATTGATGTATTTTGTATTGTTAGAAACATTCCAGCTTCTTTCAAAACCGGTAAAAGAGTGGGCCGAAGGACCAATTCCTAAATATTTCTCGCCAAACCAGTAGGAAGTATTGTGTTTCGAAAAATATGCCGGATATCCAAAATTTGAAATTTCATATTGGACATAACCACGTTTTTCGGTTTCTTCAACCAAAATATTATAATGTTCCAAGGCCAAATTTTCATCAACCGGTGGAACTTTACCTTTTTCAATGAGCTTATGCAAGACTGTTTTTTCTTCCACAGTTAGCGCATAACTGGAAATGTGCGGAATATTAAAATCGAATGCCGTCTTTAGGTTCGACAGCCATTTTTCATTGCTCATATTTGGCACTCCGTAAATTAAATCGATGGTGATATTGTCGAAATATTTGGTGGCTTCGGTTAAACATTTTTTCGATTCTTCAGCAGTATGCGCGCGATTCATAAATTTTAAATCGTCATCGAAAAAAGACTGAATTCCGATGCTTAATCGGTTTATGGGAAGTTTTGCAAGTTCCTTAATTTTTTTTGAGGACAAATCATCGGGATTTGCTTCTAAGGTAATTTCAGCATCTTCAACCACTTCATAATTTTCATAAATGGTATCAATCAACAATCTCAATTCACCAATTGTCAATAAAGAAGGCGTTCCTCCGCCAAAATAAATGGTTTCAATTTGCTCCTTATTTAGTTCGTCTTTTCTAAGCTCCAATTCACGTTTTATCGCAATTATCATATCTTCTTTTCTTTTTAATGAAGTTGAAAAATGAAAATCGCAATAATAACACGCTTGTTTACAAAACGGTATGTGTATATAAATTCCTGCCAAAACAATATTTAATTATTTTATAAATGTACGCTTTTTAAAAAAACTGAGAAAAGTGATTTTTGTTACCTTTTTTCTGAAAAACGTGTTGTAAATTTGAGAAAACCGAGGAATTATGTATGCATATATCGTTTCATTTAAGGTAAAAGACGGCGAAGGAATTTCATTTGTTGAACTTCAAAAATTCGAAGAATTGACAGAAGCAAAACCCGCAGGCTTGGATCATTTTCATATTTTTAAAGACAGAATCGAAGAAAATAAGTATTTTTTGATCGAATATTGGGATTCTAAAGCAGACAAAGATAAGCTGGAAGCTTCCAAAGAACATCAACTTTTTCATGAACACAGAAAATTGGTGATTGATAAAAAATGCGAAACTTACGAATGTGATGTGATTGTTTAAAATTGGTATTGAGAATTTTCAATTACTTATTCACGCGTTTTCCGTTTTGTTTTACGAAAGCATCCCAGCCCGTATAATTTTTATCTGAGTCTATTTTTCCGAAATTGTAAAAATGACAAACCGCAGCGGCCAATCCGTCTGTGGAATCCAGATTTGTTGGTAATTCTTTAATTTTAAGTAGGCTTTGCAACATTTTAGCGACTTGCTCTTTGCTTGCATTTCCGTTGCCGGTAATGGCCATTTTTATTTTTTTTGGCGAATATTCCGTAATCGGAATTTCTCTCGACAAACCTGCAGCCATCGCAACGCCTTGGGCGCGTCCCAATTTTAGCATAGACTGCACATTTTTTCCGAAGAATGGCGCTTCAATAGCAATTTCGTCTGGATGATAGGTATCAATAAGTTGAATGGTATGTTCAAAAATTAATTTTAACTTTAAATAATGGTCGTCATATTTTTTGAGCATTAATTCATCCATCCGAATTAATTCCATATTTTTATTGATAATTTTTATCAACCCAAAACCCATAATGGTGGTTCCCGGATCAATTCCCAATATGATTTTTTCTGTGCTCAATTAATTGTTTATTTGTAAAACCAAATGTACAATATCTTGCACAAATACAAACGATTCATTTTTTTACTGCTAAAATTAGCAATAGTTCTTGGTGCGTTTTATTTTATATTTCAGCAATTGGCAAACAATGAACTTTTGTCATTTACGAAACTGAAACAACAATTTTTCGTCCTATTTTCTAAAAACAGCTGGTTGCTTTTGTTATTGCTTTTATTTACAGATGCTAATTGGCTATTGGAAATATTTAAATGGAAAACATTGGTTTCCAACGAAAAAGAAATCACGTTTTATGAAGCTTATGAGCAGTGTTTTGCCTCCTTAACCGCCTCCCTGATGACGCCGAACAGAATTGGGGAATACGGCGCAAAAGCCATCTATTTTGAAAAGAAATTGAGAAAAAAAATCATGGTTTTAAACCTCATCGGAAATTTAAGTCAGTTAGTCGTTACCCTGTTTTTCGGAATCTTCGGATTGTTCTTTTTAAGTTTTTATGTTGATGTTGAAATGTTCTCATTTAACTTACCCAGATTCTTTCTTATTTTAAGTGTTTTGTTGTTGTTTTATTTAATTGGAAAAAATTTAGGAATCACCAAAAAATTGACAGCATTAATTCGAAAAATTCTCAATTATTCAAAAGATTTACCGCTGAAAATTCATTTGAAAACATTGACATATTCTTTGTTTCGATATTTGATTTTTTCACATCAGTTTTACTTTTTTTTACAGCTTTTTGATATTGAAGCAGATTATTTTATGTTGATGAGCCTTATCTTCAGCACCTATTTTATCGCTTCCGTCATTCCGGGTTTGGCCATTTTTGATTGGGTGATTAAAGGATCGGTTGCGGTTTTTATTTTTGGTTTTATTGATGCAAATCCGTTAACAATTGTAACCGTTACAACTTTTATGTGGTTGCTAAATTTTGCAATTCCAGCAATATTAGGAAGTATATTTGTGTTGAACTTTAAAATGGTCACCGAAAAATGATTTATATTTCAATCCTAATATCGATCATTTATTTGTCGCTGATTCTGGCTTTTTTCTTTGGCTTGAATAAAAATAAGTGTGTAAAAAACAAAAATATCATTCCTAAAAACAGATTTTCAATAGTGATTCCGTTCAGAGACGAAGCGCATAATTTATCATATTTATTAAACTCACTTTCAGCACTGAATTATCCTTCTAAATTATATGAAATTTTGTTAGTGAACGATGATTCCAAAGACAATTTTAATCCGATTCTTGCAACATTTTCAAAACAAAATCCAACCTTAAACTTGCGTCTGTTGCAAAATGTAAGAAAAACAAATTCGCCTAAAAAAGACGCCATCAACACAGCCATAAATTTATCAAGTTTTGAATGGATTATCACCACGGATGCCGATTGTTTGGTTCCAAAATTATGGCTGCAATTGTTCAATCAATTTATTGAAGAAGAAAAACCTGTTTTTATAAGCGCTCCTGTAAAATTCAGCACTCAAAATTCATGGCTTTTTCATTTTCAAAATCTGAATTTTACAAGTCTGATGGGAAGCACTATGGGAGGATTTGGAATTGACAAACCATTTATGTGCAACGGCGCCAATTTATGTTACCGCAAAGCCACTTTTTTGGAACTGAACGGCTTTGAAAACAATAGCAATATTGCAAGCGGTGATGATATTTTTTTGATGGAAAAAATGTTAAAAGCTTACCCTAAAAAAGTGAAATTTTTAAAATCGGCCGAAGCAATTTTGGAAACCAAGACAGAAAATTCTTGGAAACTGTTTATAAATCAGCAAATACGGTGGGCTTCCAAATCGGCTTCCTATACCAGTTTATTTGCTAAATTTGTTGGAATTGTGGTGTTTTTAGAAAATTTATTATTGTTGGTATTGGGAATTTCTGCATTGCTCTTTCCACAATTTTGGATTTATGTTACGCTTGTTTTTTTAGCAAAACTAATTGTTGATTTTATAATAATTAACCAGACAGCATTATTTTTGAAAAGCACAAAATCATTAAAATATTACTTGCCCGTAAGTGTGTTGTATCCCTTTTTCATTGTTTTTACCGGATGTTTATCAACCTTTAAAAATTACGATTGGAAAGGCCGTAGTTTTAAAAAATAAAATTCAGAAAAAAATCCCAACCTAAGATTTTACGCCAAAAAACGCATTCA
>DATIRG010000456.1:0-3920 GCA_035470005.1 Lutibacter sp.
TGTTAAATATTGATATCCCTGATCTTCACCTCCTGGTTGCAGACTCCATAAATCCCAACCTAAAATTTCCCCGTTTTTAGTTCTTTGTTCATGAATTTTTTCCCAAAAAGATTCCGTTTCCATATAGGCTTGTTCTTGCTCATTGTCCACTTTCATAAATTCAAATAATAAATATAGTTTGTCCTGAGCGACAGCGGTGTTACCCATCAAAATTATTGCAATTAGCGTCAGAAATTTTTTCATGATATTAAAATTTAGTTAGTATTTAAGACTTATAATGATTAAAAAATTATTCTGTTTCAGGATCGGTTTCATCAGCCATTTTAGCTGCGGCTTCAATTTCCTGAATAGCCAAAATAATTGGCGCATTGTCCCAATAACCATATTCTCTTACAATTTTACCATCGATGAATTGGGCTGTTAAATGAACAGGAATTTCAATCACTTTATTATTGGCGGCCAAAGTACCTTTCCAAACTCCCCAAAAGTTGACCCAGGTATTTCCTTCATCTGTTGTAGCCATTTCATATTCCTGGCCTTTCTCCACAAATCCTCTTGAAGAAAATACAGTTTCATTATTTTGATGAAATTCAGGTATTTTATTGGCCATCATTGGAACGGTTGTATTAAAAAATACGTTTGCAGTATCTGCATAATGAGACACCAAAGATTCCCAATTTTGGTCAGTATAATCCTTAAGTCCAGCTTTATAGGTTTCAATTTCGGCTGATTTTTGTGTGTAACGCTCTGGTTTTGTGTCACAAGATGTAAAAAGAACTATTGCAAGTCCCAATAAAAATAGATTTTTCATAAGTTTTGATTTTTAATTTGGATATGAACTTTAAAATCATATCCGATTTTGGTTAGTGATTTAGTTATTATTCTTGTTATTAATTTTTCATCTCCACCCGAATCAGGTGGATGGTAATGGTTTTGCTTAAATTTTCTATGGAATGCGCCGCTTCTGCATCTTTCCACATTGTCATCGGAAATTTTAGCGCTGGTTTTATTTGGCGAGTATCTGTAATAATTTTCCCATCATTATCATAATCTATAAAATCGCCCGCTTCCTTAATATAGAGTACACTTGGCCATTGGTGGTGATGAACTTCTTCCGTTTCACCCGGCGCAACGGTAATTGCCAATACGCGTACTTTATCATTTTCCATTAAGATTTTATGATTTTTTGGCGCTGCAACAACAGCATCTAAATTTGCCGGCCAATCATTTGGCTCATCCCCATGTGGGTCTGCACTTCTGTATGCAAATGTTTGCGTAGCTTTTTTTTCTTTTTCCTGGCTAAAAACATCTTCTGCAATAAAAATTAACAGTAATAATGTGATGTAAGTTTTCATAATTTTGAATAGTCAAATTGATTATTTTTCTATTGAGGAATTTCATTCCTTTAAAAAACCAATGGCCGGCTGAAAATAAATTTCCAATTCACACGATGCCTTTGCATTCTGATAAATGATTTTTGCCTTATTTTTTGGAGCTTTATTATTCAACATCAAACTAATATCAGATACAGAATAACTTTCGCTGCTCAACAAATAATTTTCACCATGAAGTCCGGAAGTGGTTGCTGCTTTAAAAATGGCTTTCGCAACATCCTTAACATCAATAATGGCCATTTCCGCATTGGTATCATATAGCATTTGTACAAATGGATTTGGGGCAATGTTGTTTTTAAACAGAAATTGCAACCCGGTTGAAGTAGAGTCTTCCCTATTTGATAAAGATTTTCCCATCACCGCCACCGGTGATACTGTTATGATTTCAAAAGAAAGATTAGGGTTTTCCTTTATGAATTTTTCCACCGTTTGGTTGGCAATAAATTTGGCCTGTGCATACGGATGGCTTTCGGCACTCATAAAAGGAGTATCATTTTCACTTATTGTATCAGTTGGTCTTTTTCCCTCTGGAGGAAGCGGGAAATTTGTGTTGTATGCAGCCACTGAAGCAATAAAAATTACTTTTTTAATGGTTTTAGATTGTTGAATGACTTCCAAAAAATTTTCTGTACCTTTTATTGTGGGGTCAAATAATTCAGTTTTTGGGTCTTTTACGTCTAATTGGAATGGTGTTCCTCCGTGAATTAAAATTTCACATTCATTTGCAAAAGCCTCCAATTCGCGAATATTTTTTACATTAAGTGCGCATATTTCCAAATTTGCAGCATTACTCAAATTTAATAAATGCTGATATTTTTCTGATTTAGAAATGTTGGTTGATGAAACTTTAACTTCATTTCCATTTTCTAAAAATAATTTGGTGATGAAGCTTCCAATAAAGCCTGATCCTCCAATAATACCTACTTTTTTCATCGTTTTAAATTAATTAACCTGTTCAAGCTAAAAATTAAGCTTGGACAGAAGGATAATTTTATTATTCTTTTGTTTCCTTAGTGATGGTCTCTGGCGGAATATTTTCTTTAAGTTTTTGCAATTCCATTGCGATGGATGAATTGTCCCAATAGCCAAATTCTTTGACTATTTTTCCGTCAATAAATTGCGCGGTTAAATGCACTGGAATTTCATATAATTGATCGTTTGCTTTAAGTCTGCCCTGCCACAATCCCCAGAAATTAACCCAGGTTTCTCCTTGATCTGTGACAACCATTTCATATTCTGACTCTTCTGCGATATAATTATAAGATGATAAAGTTGCTATATCTTCATTATTTTGTGAGATTGCTTGTGCAAGGGTCATTGCATTCTTTTCATTGGTATTGTATCCAATTTTTGCGGTATCTGCATAATGGGTTGCAAATGACGCCCAGTTTGCCATTTCATAGTCTTTGATAGCTTTTTTGTAGGTTTCTATCTCAGGTGAGTTTTGGGTGTATCGCACTTCATTTTTACATCCTGCAATTGTGGCGATTACAAATACAAGCAGTAGATTTTTTTTCATTAGATTTGATTTTTAAATTCGGGCATGACCATATCAAATCATACCCGAATTTGGCTTAGTTAGTAGCTAAGTTGATTAATTTGTAATCGTTTAATTGCTTAATTCTTCATTTAATGAATATAAGTAAGCCCAAGAATTTTCAACAGAAGCCCTGAATTTGGCCCTTATCTCATCGGTTTTTTTCTTTCCATGTTTGTTTTCATAGATTTTCCATATGCCATCTCTGGTAATGTCTAAATCTGCAAATCCTTTGTAAGGTGTTGAAACCATATAATTTGCTGAATCCGGTCCACCGCCAACAAACGAGTACCAAGTATTTCTAGGTGTACCTTCAAGTGATCTCATTGTTGAAGATGTCTCTTTAATAAGTTCATTAAAAGCAGGGCCATTATCAACCCTAAAGAAGCTAACATTTACTAATTTTGTCCCTTCGGAAGGTGTGCTTTTGCTAACTTCTGGCATAGTACGGCCAATGCTGTAATTTACTTTCACTACATGAGGCATAACAAAATCAAGTACTTTCATACGACATTCTTTTCCTGCAACATCTTCCTTGTCCATTTCAGCCCAATTGTCCATCATCCCTGTTAAGACATACATAATCCCTTCTCCTTGAACGCGCCTCCAAACATTCCATTTGTCGGTTCCTTTATTTTCCAAATAGCATTCTTTCCACATTTTTACACCAGCAATAAACTGTGATTCGTGGCCCGGTTTTACTGTAATTTCACTCATGTTTAATAGTTTACTTCCATCATTTTGAGAAAATGCAAACATTGGAATAAGAACTGCAAGCAATAATAATTTTTTCATAATTTAAATTGTTTAATTTGTTAGATGGTCCAAAACTAAGTTGTGAACTTCAAAAAAAATTGCACAATTATTGCAAAAACTTGGACTTTTATGGCAAAAAAAATTGATTTTAGAAGAAAAATTACAATTTGGAAATTAACAATGAATTTTTGTTATGATCAGCGAGAGGTGTTGTCTTTTTTGTAAGCAGATGG
>DATIRG010000457.1:0-1814 GCA_035470005.1 Lutibacter sp.
AAGACTGAAAAACAAAACCTAAAAATTTATTTCTGAGAATTGCGGCTTTTTTCTCATCCAAATTTTCAATTAATTGTCCGTTTAAATAATATTTCCCCGTATCATGGCCATCCAACAAACCAACAATATTTAATAAGGTTGATTTTCCCGAACCGGAAGAACCCATAATGGGTACAAATTCACCTTCTTTAATATGTAAATCCAAGCCTTTTAAAACGTGGAGAGAACCTTTTCCTATTGGATAAGATTTATGAAGTTTTTCAATCTTAATCATTTGGTAATAGTTTTATCTAAATTAAAAATTGCCGTTGAGAGTGATTATTAATTTTATGTTAAAAGAAACTTTAAATTTAAATCAATAATTTTGCGCAATGAACAATTTCGAAAACAAATCAATTATACTTTTTGATGGTGTTTGTAACCTTTGCAATGCATCAGTAAATTTTGTCATTAAACACGATAAAAATGCACAATTTTTATTTGCTTCAATACAATCAGACGCTGCAAAAGAAATAATGTTACAGTTCAATTTAGAAAATTTTATTGCAGATTCAGTAATTTTAATTGAAGACCAAAAAGTCTACGATAAATCGACTGCAGCGCTTAAAATAGCCAAACGATTAGACGGCCAATTTAGAGCTTTTTATGCATTTTTTATTATTCCGAAATTTTTTAGGGACTGGGTTTATGTTCTAATTGCAAAAAATCGTTATCGGTGGTTTGGCAAAAGGGAAAGTTGTGTAATTGCTTCCATTGAATTAAAAAATAGATTTTTAGATTAACGCCATTTAATTATTTTTAGGATAATCATCGTCCCAATTTTTTACTTCAGGATCATGAAGTTTATCCAATGATTTTGCAACGATCATAGAAACCGCTGCGTCGCCTGTTACATTTACTGTAGTTCTGCACATATCCAAAGGCCTGTCAATGGCGAAAATTAATGCCAAACCTGCTTCCGGAATTCCGGCTTGCGCCAAAACAATTACCAACATCACCATTCCCGCACCCGGAACGGCAGCTGACCCGATGCTTGCCAATGTTGCAGTCACAATAATTCCCAATTGAACGCCCAAAGACAAATCCATTCCAAAAGCTTGTGCAATAAAGACTGCTGCAACTGCCTGGTACAAACTTGTACCGTCCATATTAATAGTGGCGCCGATAGGCAACACAAAACTGCTCACTTCTTCATCAACACCCAAATGCTCTGTAACTCTTTCCATAGTTACCGGCAAAGTGGCTGCGCTGCTGCTTGTTGAGAATGCCAATAATTGGGCTGGTGAAATTCCTTTGATAAAAAATGACGGGTTCTTTTTGGTGATGAGCAAAACCAACAAATTATAGAAAGCCAACATGATTGCCAATCCCAAAATTACCGTAAAAGCGTACCAAATTAGAGCCTTAAATAAATCGATGCTTGGTGATTCAACCACCAATGCAGCCAACAATGCGAAAACACCAAAAGGTGCCGCAAGCATAATCAAATCAATCATTTTTAGAATAACTTCATTAAACCCATCGAAGAATTTTTTGACCGGTTTTGATTTTTTTTCAGGAATTAAAATTAAGCCAACGCCAAAAAATATGGCAAAAAAGATGACCTGCAGCAGATTTTTATTTTCACCGGCAGCACCAAAAATATTATCAGGAACAATATCAACCAAAGATTGCAAAGGGCCGCTTTCTTTTTGTATGTTGGCTTCTACTTTATATTTCTCTGTATCCCCACTATAATTTTGTACCAAATCCTGGCGTGTTTCCTGAGTAATAGAATTTCCAGGTTTAATGATATTTACCAACAGCAATCCAAT
>DATIRG010000458.1:0-2398 GCA_035470005.1 Lutibacter sp.
TCAACAGAATCAAAAGGATTGTATGCCAAAAATGAGTTTGTGAACGCACGGTAAGTCATATTTTCTGAGTTTTCGATGGTATAACTGTCATCGGTCATTCCCAGTTGAATAAAAACATTCCAGGCTCTTGAAAAACCAACACGCCTAATGGTTCCACGGTACAAGGTTAAAATATTGTCCAATCCGTAAACACTTTTATATTTCAGTGAATCTCGGTTGGCGTAGGCTTCAAATTTGCCGTAACCGTCGATATTCAAAATTTCGGTGCGTCTAAATAATTTATGATAGGGAATGTATTTATAAGTTCCTTCCTGTATAAATTTTGCGGCACCGCCTTGTCCGGCCAACACCACATTTCTCGGATTCCAGGTAAATTTATAATTCCACAGGTTGTCATCGCTTTCAGGCGCCACCAAACCACCGCAAAATGATTCAAAGAGCAACATTTTACCGCCTTTTTCACGAATACTGTCAATTACTTGCATGGCACTCATATGGTCTACACCAGGATCCAAACCAATTTCATTCATAAAAACCAGATTTTTTTCCACAGCTTCTTCGTGAAGTGCTTTCATTTCGTTTGAAATGTAAGAGGCTGTCACCATGCTTTTCCCAAACTCCAGGCAATCTTTTGCCACATTGATATGCAAATGCGCAGGAAGCAGAGAAACTACGATGTTGGCATTTTTTATGGCTTCTTTTCGTTCGGCTTCGTTTAAAATGTCAAGCGTTCTCGCGGTGCCATTTTCATGGTTATTCACTTTGCTTTTGGCAAGTTCCAAAGATACATCGGCAACCGTGATATGAAGATTTTCGTTAAAAGACTTGTTTAATAAATAGGTAATTAATGAAGAAGCTGATTGGCCTGAACCAATAACCAGAATATTTCTCATTCTCGTATTTTTATAAATTTTAATAAGAATACGAAAATACAAATTTTAAGGCAAATTTTACTCGTTTACCTTTTTAAATACTATGGTCATCAATTGATAATAAAATCTCTTTTGCCTTTTCAAAATCGGCACTGTTCACTTTAAGTCTGTAGCCTTCAACATAAGCGGTGCCTATAATTGAATTTAAATTTTCATCAAAAACAAAACTGTGGATTCCGTAAGATGACAATAAGGTTTGGGCGATATGTAATTCGTGGATTAAACTGGAGTTTAAAACAGTTACCAAGGAGTCTGGGTTGCTTTGCATAATTCTAAAATTTAACCTAAATATACAAAATATGCTTTTGAAACCACGATATATTTTATCTTTACGCATAAAAAAATATAGTTTTAATGAAATGAGCATTACAAATTTTGATACACGAAAGAATGATTAATGGCGAATCTGGCTTGCCGACAGGCAGGCAGCAGCTTTTACCGCTAAAAAATATAATTTAACAGATGAAAAAAAATTTAGGAATTACCGCTTTATTAGGTACATTAACAATCGTTTTGGGCGCTTTTGGGGCGCATGCATTGGAAGAAACTTTAACTGTTGACGGACTAAAAAGTTTTGAAACGGCGGTGCGTTATCAAATGTACCATGTTATAGCATTGCTGTTTGTGAATTCTTATTCAGAATTTTCCTTAAAAACAAAAAACAGCATCAGTTATTTATTTTTTGCTGGTATTTTGTTTTTTTCAGGGTCCATTTATGCTATTACTTTGGGCGTAAATACAAAAAATATTTGGTTTATAACACCTTTGGGTGGTTTGTTTTTTATTTTGGGTTGGTTAAAAATGGGAATTTCCTATTTTAAGAAACAATAATTGGCTGATATGATAATTAATTTATAATCCTTCACTTTTTTTTGTTCTACTAAACAAATAAATCTACTTTTGCCAAATATTTTTTACAGTGAAAAAAAGGAAAAAAAGTTTTTTTTTCACAAAATACGAAAACGATTTCGTGTAAAAAGAATCTACTGTAAAAATAGTTAAAACACAGAATGACTGTAATATATGAAAATGAAAACGTTATCGTAGATAGTCCGTTTTTACTGATAAATATCATAAAAGTAACCTTTAGATAGTCCGAAATTTGTAATATAAATGATATGAGTTTACCAAAAGAAAACATAAATAATACCTATAAGATGAAAAATATTAAAGTTATTCAGGAATTACATGATTTGGGAATTACAGGTTATCACGAGGTGTCGTACAATCCTTCTTATGAAGAATTATACAAAGCCGAAGTTTCTCACCAACGCGTTGGATTTGAAAAAGGTGCTTTAACAGATAGCGGTGCAGTTGCCGTAAAAACAGGTATTTTTACCGGTCGTTCACCTAAAGATAGATTTATTGTAAAAGATGATGTCACTAAAGACACCATTTATTGGGATGATAAAGTGAATTTTCCAACCACGCTGGAAGTTTATAACGATTTAAAAGCTTTGGTGCTT
>DATIRG010000459.1:0-5698 GCA_035470005.1 Lutibacter sp.
AATGACCACGTAATTTACAGGGAAATTAGAACAAAACCAGGATATTTATACAGCAAAAGCGATATTATCAGAACCATAAGAGAACTTGGACAATTGGGCTTTTTTGATGCTGAATCAATTACACCAGATTTAAATCCGAATTACCAAGACAAAACAGTTGATATTGATTATACGGTTGCCGAAAAAGGTTCCAGCCAAATAGAACTGCAAGGTGGTTATGGAGGTGGTTCATTTATTGGAACATTGGGATTGTCATTCAATAACTTTTCTGTCAAAAATATATTTAACGGAAAAGCATACAAGCCGCTTCCAATGGGTGACGGACAAACGCTTTCATTGAGATTGCAAAAAAGCAGGTATTATACAACCTCAAGTTTTTCTTTTACCGAACCTTGGTTGGGTGGCAAAAAACCACAATCATTGTCGTTTTCAATTTACAACTCAAAACAATTTAGGTACGATTATATGACCAATAAAGTTGATAAAGACCAACGATTAAACATTATTGGTGCAACAGTTGGTTTGGGAAAACGTTTAAAATGGCCAGACAATTATTTTACCTTGTCACAAAGTATCAGCTACCAACTGTATGATTTAAAAGAATACGGAATGAGAATTGGAAACTTAACCTTAAGTAATGGTAATTTAAACAACTTATCTTACAACATTACTTTGGGAAGAAGTTCAGCGGGTTCAAATCCAGTTTTCCCAACTTATGGTTCCGATTTTAGTATTGGCGCAAAATTAACATTCCCATACTCTTTGGTAGAAACAAAAGACTATTCATCAATAGAACTTGCCGAAAAATACAAGTGGTTAGAGTATTACAAAGCTAGTTTCAAAGGAAAATGGTATACCGCTCTATCAAAAGATTTGGTAATTATGTCGAATGCCGAATTTGGTTACTTAGGAAATTACAATAAAAAATTAGGAGATTCTCCTTTTGAAAGATATTTTGTTGGTGGGGACGGAATGGCTTCTTATCAATTAGACGGCAGGGAAACCATCGCACTAAGAGGTTATGAAAACGGACGATTGTCAACAATTGACGGCGGTACTGTTTACAACAAATTTCAAATGGAATTGCGGTATCCCATCACTTTAAAACCTTCAGCATCCATTTATGTTTTAGGATTTTTAGAAGCCGGTAATTCGTATGAAGGATTTAAAAACTTTAACCCTTTTGTGTTAAAACGCTCGGCAGGTCTAGGTTTGAGAGTATTTATGCCGGCATTCGGATTGTTAGGAATTGACTTCGCTCACGGATTTGATCCATTGCCTGGAGAAATGGTAAAATCAGGTTGGCAAACTCACTTTATAATTGGACAACAATTTTAACCAAAATCAGTTATATTTGTATTGATGAATAATTAATTGGCACGATTTTTTCTAAATACATTCTAGTTATGACAAAGAGAATCTTTTTATTTGCGTTTTTAATTTTGGGCTTTTCATCCATTGCACAAAAAGCTCAAAAAATAGGTTATGTAGATTTGGAATATATTTTGGAAAATATTCCCGAATATATGGAAGCCCAAGCAACAATTAATGCCAAAGCAATCACTTGGCAAAATGATATTGAGAAGCAACAAAAAGAAATTGAAGCTTTAAAAACCGAGTTGAATAATGAAAAAGCGCTGCTTACAAAAGCGTTGATTGAAGAGAAAGAGGAAGATATTCAAATTAAAGAACTGGATTTAAAAAATCTACAAATTGCACACTTTGGCACGAATGGTGATTTGTTCTTTTTAAGACAACAGTTGGTGAAACCGGTTCAGGATATCGTGTACAATGCAATTCAGGATATTGCAACAAAAAGAAAGTTTGATTTTGTGATGGACAAATCGAGTGCGTTGCTTATGTTGTATACGAATAAGGAATTTGACATTAGCGAGTTGGTTTTGAATAGTGTCACAAGATCCAAAAAAGAAGAAGCAGTAAAAGAAAAGCAAAGTAAGAAAGAAGATAAGGTTGATATAATTACTGATGAAAATGTCGAAGTAAACACCGAAATAAACAATGAGGCTTTACAAGAAAAAATTGATGACCGTGAAGCTAAAAAAGAAGCATTAAAAAAGAAAATTGAAGACCAGAAAGCTGAAAAACTAAGATTAAGAGAAGAACAAAAAAAAGCTATTGAAGAAAAAAGACAACAAAGAATAAAAGAAATTGAAGCGGCCAAAAAAGCCCAACAGGAAAAAAAACAAAATAATTAATTTAAACAACAAGCAAGAAATGAAACATTTTAAAACCTTATTATTAATCGCAATAGTTACTTTAGGATTTAACACCATGCAAGCGCAACAAAAAATTGGTCACATCAGCACCGATTTGTTAATAAGCCTAATGCCAGAAACGAAAGCATTAAATGCTGAGATTGAAAAATTGAGCAAAACTTATGAAACTGAGCTAAAAGCTGAAGAAACTAAATTAGAAGCAAAATTAAAAAAATATGATGCTGAAGCAAGTTCACAAACGGACGAAGTGAATCAACAAAGAAGTGTTGAAGTTCAAAAAGACCAACAAAATTTGTATCAGGCATCTCAAGTTGCAAGAGAGGACATTACCAATAAAAGAAATGAAATCTTAAAACCTATTTTAGAAAAAGCAAAAAAAGCAATTGATGAAGTTGCCACAGCCCAAGGTTTTACTTATGTTTTAGAAGCTTCCACTTTAATTGTAGCCAATGGAACAGATTTATTACCAGCAGTGAAAACTAAATTAGGCATTCAATAATTTTTAAATTATTGCACAAAATATTAATCCCGCTTTTGCGGGATTTTTTTTACCTTTATCTCAAGGAAAGGCCCTAAATGGGCAATTAAAAAAAGTCAGTTTTTCAATAAATTTAATATTGAAAATTTTGAACAGTCCTTTTATATTTTTATGAACAACGAACCTTTAGGCATATTCGATTCAGGTATTGGCGGCACTTCTATATGGAAAGAAGTCGTAAAACTGCTTCCGAATGAAAGTACCATTTATTTGGCCGACAGCAAAAATGCGCCTTACGGCGAAAAATCTTCCGAAGAAATTATTGCGTTAAGTGTTAAAAATACTGAATTCTTACTTTCAAAAGGGTGCAAATTAATCATTGTTGCCTGCAATACTGCCACAACCAACGCCATTGATTATTTAAGAAAAAATTACACCATTCCGTTTATAGGCATTGAACCTGCCATTAAACCCGCAGCCCTTTTAAGTAAAACTGGCGCCATTGGCATTTTGGCCACAAAAGGAACTTTGGCGAGCAAACTGTTTGAAAAGACTACAAAGGAATATACCAAAAATATTACGACAATTGAGCAGGACGGTGAGGGATTGGTTCCTTTAATTGAACAAGGGAAATTAAATTCTCATGAAATTAATGATTTACTTTCAACCTATTTAAAACCCATGCTAAAGTTTAATATAGACCATTTGGTGTTGGGTTGCACGCATTATCCTTACCTAATTCCCCAAATCAAAAAGATTATTGGAGAAAATATCACTATTATTGATTCTGGCGAAGCTGTTGCGAAACAAACAAAGGCCATTTTAGAAAAATACAACTTGCTTTCAGCTTCAACAACCAAAAGCCATCATCAATTTTATACCAATGCCGAAACAAAAGTTTTAAAAGAAATTCTAGATGATGTTTCTGTTGGATATACAGTGGAAAAACTGGATTTTTGATTTACGAAATACGATTTACCATTTTGAACTTCCAACGAATTAACGATTAACCATTGTCCTTATACCAACCGGCATAAGTAACATAGTTATCTGCAATTCTGTTTATTTCGCCTGAAATTAATTCTTCGCTGATATCCTTTATTTTTTTAGCAGGCATTCCTGCATAAATACATCCGGATTTCACATGAGTGCCCTTTGTCAAAACTGCTCCGGCCGCGATAATGGAATTGCTTTCCACAATGCAGTCATCCATAATAATCGCGCCCATTCCCACAAGCACATTGTCGTGAATGGTGCAACCATGAACCAACGCATTGTGGCCAATAGATACATTATTGCCAATATTTGTTGGTGATTTTTTAAAAGTGGCGTGTATTACGGCACCATCCTGAACATTTACCTTATTGCCCATTTTAATGTAATGCACATCGCCCCTAATAACCGCATTGTACCAAATACTGCATTGATCGCCCATAATCACTTCACCAATAATTACGGCTGTCTCAGCAATAAAACAATCCTCTCCAAAAATGGGTTTTATTCCGTTTAATTCTTTAATAATCATTTTATTGTTGTTTAAAAATCCATCGTCCTGAGCCTTTCAACTTCGCTCAAGACAAGCCCCGTCGAAGGGCGTAAATCAGAAATCGTAAATCGTAAATTTAAAAAGCTCCGTTTATGTTTGGACAACCGCCTCTTTTTGGCGGCCTGCAACCAAAATTAAAGCCCAAGGTAATTTGGTGGTATCCGGCATCGTCAAACAAAATTTCACCTGATTGCTTGGTATACGTATAAGAAGCCATAAAATTTTTATAATTAACACCAACAATTGGCGTTAAATAATTGAGTTCCTCGGTATCTGCATTGTCAAATCCTTTTCTATATGAGAATGCTGCCCAAAGTTGCGCGTCTGCAACATCTTTATAAACTTTAAAGTTAAAATCCACAAACTTCTCTCCTGTTCTTTCAATCGTCTGTGCCATTATTGAAGGTTCCATTTGCAAACTTTTCCCTTCGCCATAAAAATAGCCCAATGTTACCAAATACCGTCTTAAATTTAAAGATTCATAGCGATCATTGTATAAATTACGAGCACTTAACATAATATTTTTCGCCGTGAAATAAGAGAAAAATCCGCCTTTATGGTATGCTGCGCCAAAATCGGCATTAAAATAACTCTCGCTTTGAATAATTTGAGAAATCACGGGATCAGGAATCACAAATGAGCTTTCATCTACACTGTTATTTACGGCCATAAAAGAAAGTCCGAACGATAATTGGTTGACCTCTTCCATTCTTCCAAAGTTTAAATGATAAGCATACGTTCCTTGAACGCCTTGTTGGGAATGGTAGCCATTTTTATCGTTAAAAAGAATGATACCAACACCCATACTCTCGCCAATTCTTGTATGTGCACTCAACGTTTGTAATGATGGCGCGTCTTCTATTCCGGCCCATTGGCTTCTGCCGGTCAGCCTTAATTTTCCACAATTTCCAACACCCGCAGCAGCCGGATGCACCAAATATACATTATCCGACAAATAATCTGAATAAATTGGTAAGGTTTCCTGCGATTTTACAAGGTTTGGAATGCCAAAAAGTAAAATTAAAATAACTGTTTTAAGTGCTTTCATTGATGAAAAAAAAATAATTCCAAATATATCATAATTAAACATAATAAAGGTGATGATAGTCGTTTTATTGCACGTTAGCATGAAATGATTTTACTCAAAAATTCAAATCTTCCCCTTATAAAAACATGCCATTTCTGTGTTTTTAACATAATATTAATTGAACACTTTAAAAAAATTGTATCTTTGCAACTCATTATGAAGCAATTATTAAGGAAAATATCGGCAATTACTATGGCATTTGTAGTGTTATTATCTACTATGTCATTTACCGTTAGTGAGCACTATTGCGGTCATAAATTGGTAGATCGCGGATTATTCTCGAAAGCTGAAGCTTGCGGAATGGAGATGCAAAAAACTTCATCCTCTAATGATTGTGAACTTAGAAAAAG
>DATIRG010000460.1:0-4798 GCA_035470005.1 Lutibacter sp.
AATTAAAGAAAAACGCAGCGAATTGGTTGCTGAATTGGGTTTGGAGAACATTGTTAATGAGTTGGTGGGCTCCTTGCCTTTGGGCTGGAAACAAAAAATATCATTTTCAATAGCGTTGCTGCACAGTCCGACCATAGTTTTTTTGGATGAACCAACCGGCGGCGTTGACCCAATTACCCGACGCCAGTTTTGGGAAATGATTTATAAATCGGCCAACAACGGAACCACCATTTTTGTGACCACGCATTATATGGATGAAGCCGAATATTGCGATCGGGTTTCCATTATGGTCGACGGAAAAATTGAAGCGTTGGATACGCCCAAGAAATTAAAAGAACATTATAAAGCTGACAATATGAATGAGGTATTTTTAAAATTGGCACGAGGATGAAACGGTTTATTGGATTTATAAAAAAAGAATTTTACCATATTTTTAGGGACAAAAGGTCGCTGTTTATCCTGTTTGGGATGCCTATAGCCCAAATTTTGCTTTTTGGTTTTGCCATTACCAATGAAATTAACAATGTTGATATTGCTATTTTCGACAAATCAAACGATGCGACTACGCAGGAAATCATTCAAAAAATTTCGGCATCAAAATATTTCAGCATCAAACAAAACATCACAAACGAAGCCGAAATTGAAACTGTTTTTCAAAAAGGAAATGTGCTTGCCGTGCTTGTTTTCGAAAAAGATTTCAAGAAAAATTTAACCAAAGACAACGCGGCAAAAGTTCATGTGATTACCGACGCCACAGATCCCAATACCGCAAATTCCATCACCAATTATATCAGCGCCATCATAGGAAGTTACCAAAAAGAAATTAACAAAAACAGTACGTTGGATTATCAGATTGAAACCAAATCGAGGATGGTTTACAATCCCGAATTAAAAAGTGTTTTTATGTTTGTTCCGGGGGTAATGACCATTATTTTAATGCTCGTATCGGCGATGATGACCTCAATTTCCATCACGCGTGAAAAAGAATTGGGAACAATGGAAATCTTATTGGTTTCGCCATTAAAACCTTTTCAGGTAATCATAGGAAAAGTGATTCCGTATATATTTCTGTCCATCATTAACGCGGTTGTAATTGTGATATTAAGCATTTTTATCTTTAAAATGCCCGTGCAGGGAAGCTTATTTTTGTTGGCTTTGGAAAGTGTTTTGTTTATCATCACTTCCTTATCGTTAGGGATTTTAATTTCTACGGTCTCTGCAACGCAACAAACTGCAATGATGATTTCTTTAATGGGATTGATGCTGCCAACCATTTTATTGTCGGGTTTCATTTTTCCCATTTTAATTATGCCGCTGCCTTTACAGGTAATCAGCAATATTATTCCGGCAAAATGGTTTATTTTGATTTTAAAAGGAATTATGCTGAAAGGCGTTGGCCTCGCTTTTATATGGAAAGAAACTTTGATTTTAATTGGGATGACCCTCTTTTTTATAGCGTTAAGCGTTAAGAAATATAAAATTAGGTTGGAATAGGCCCCCTAACCCCCGAAGGGGGAATTTAAACTAAAAAAATTGAAATAGCCGTTGAGAGAAGAAGCTGAAAGTTCAAAATATAATTTTAACAAATAAATAAAACTCCCTTTCCTTAGGAAAGGGCTGGGGATAGAAAAAAAATGAAAACAATTCTATATATCGTCCAAAAGGAATTCAGGCAAATTTTTAGAAATAAAGGAATGCTTCCCATTATTTTTGTGTTGCCAATTTTACAGTTGGTGATTTTGTCCAATGCCGCAACATTTGAAATCAAAAACATAAAATTCTCTTATGTGGATCACGACAAAACCTCGTTTTCAAGAGCATTAATCGAGAAATTTGACGCATCCACATACTTTAATGTTGTTGCGGAATTTCCTTCAAAAAAAGAAGCGAATGCCGAGATGGCCAAAGGCAATATTGATGTTATTTTCGAGATTCCCCGCTATTTTGAACGTGATTTATTGAAACAAAAAAACACAGATATTTCTGTTGCCATCAATGCCATTGACGGCGCGGCGGCTGGTGTGGAAAATGTGTACATCAACCAAATTGTACAGGATTTTAACAAAAAAGCCAAAGTTGCCTTGTCTTCGCCCTCAGATATGGCAAATGCGCCAAAGGATATTGTGACAATTCCTTCATTTTGGTACAATAAAACCCTGAATTATAAAACATTTATGGTTCCGGGAATATTGGTTTTGCTGGTTACGATGATTACGCTTTTTTTATCGGGAATGAATATTGTTCGCGAAAAAGAAATTGGCACGTTGGAACAAATGAATGTAACGCCCATAAAAAAATACCAGTTTATCATCGGCAAATTATTTCCTTTTTGGATATTGGGATTTGTTTTGTTAACCGTGGGACTAACCATTGCAAAAGTTATTTTTGATGTCCCAATAGTCGGAAGCCTTGGGCTCATTTATTTTTACACAGCATTTTATTTGTTGGTGGTTTTGGGAATGGGATTGTTTATTTCCAATTTTACCGACACCCAACAACAAGCGATGTTTATATCCTGGTTTTTTGTGGTTATTTTTATATTGATGAGCGGACTTTTTACGCCCATTGAAAGTATGCCGATGTGGGCACAATATGTCACTGAGTTCAATCCGGTAAAATATTTTGTGCAAGTAACGCGAATGGTAATGCTAAAAGGCGCCCATTTTAATGATATTTTGCCCCAGCTCACAAAAACCATTATTTATGCGATTATTATGAATGGCCTGGCCGTTTGGAGTTATCAAAAAACGACTTAATTATTGTCTTTTCGATCAAACGACAGAAATATTAAGATTTTATATAGAATCGACTAAATATATTTAACCTAAATTTGATTCGGTAAAAATAAAGATATGGATGATAAAGTAGTCGTTGTCAAAAAAATTTCCGGTGATTTAGAGCCGTTTTCAATCCCAAAACTTTCAAGGTCACTTCAAAATAGCGGCGCAACGAGCGAGGATATCGAAAAAATTGTGAAAGCCATTCAACCAGAACTTTTTGATGGAATTTCATCAAACTTAATTTATAGAAAAGCCTTTAGTTTACTTAAAAAATGCAACCGTGTCTCTGCTTCAAAATATAGTTTAAAAAGAGCAATTTTCGACCTTGGCCCAACCGGTTTTCCATTTGAAAGACTGATAAGCGCACTGTTAAAGCAAAAAGGCTATAAAACCAAAATTGGCCTAACATTACAAGGAGAATGCATCACCCACGAAATAGACGTTTTGGCTGAAAAAGACGGCAATGTTTATACCGTAGAATGTAAATTTCATACAGATCCTTCCGCAGTGAGCAATGTGAGAATTCCATTATATATCAATTCCCGATTTCTTGATGTTCAAAAAGTTTGGAACAATTCCGGAAAAAATACCCATTTAAAACAAGGATGGCTGGCTACCAATACGCGTTTTACCAAAGACGCCATAGATTATGCAAGGTGTGTTGACTTAACGCTGTTAAGCTGGGATTATCCGCCAAATAACGGATTAAAAAACAATGTTGATAAATATGGCTTGTACCCCATAACCACCTTGACTTCCTTAACAAAAAAGGAAAAAACGCAGCTGATGGAAAAAGACATTATTTTGGTAAAAGAACTTTCTAAAAATCCGGATTCACTTGATCATTTAGGTTTTTCAGAAAAGCAAAAAGCATTGGTTTTGGCCGAAGTGCATAAGTTATGTAATTTTTAATCTTTATGATGTTTTGTTTTGGGCGTTCCCCTGCGGGTCAGGCTTTCGCTACTCGCATCCCGAAAAAACGGGAGTGCTCAAACAGACCGCTCTATCCTTAACGCAAAATCAAATAAATCAACTCAATTTTTCAAAAGGCGTTAATATTTTGTATTTTTGTATTTAGAATCATTCTAAAAAAAGAACATGTTAGATATTGAAAAAATCAGGGCCGATTTTCCTATTTTAAATCAGCAAATAAACGGAAAACCATTGGTTTATTTGGACAATGCCGCAACCAGTCAAAAACCTCAAGTTGTTATTGACAGCATTGTAAATTACTACACCACCATCAATGCAAATATTCATAGAGGCGTTCATACGCTAAGCCAA
Source organism: Lutibacter sp. (assembly GCA_035470005.1). Taxonomy (GTDB): domain Bacteria; phylum Bacteroidota; class Bacteroidia; order Flavobacteriales; family Flavobacteriaceae; genus Lutibacter. The sequence continues at coordinate 4,065 of DATIRG010000460.1, forward strand.
TTGGCTACCGATGCTTTTGAACAATCCAGAATAAAATTGCAACAGCATTTTAATGCCAAAAAAAGCTATGAAATTATTTTTACGGCAGGCACAACGCACAGTATCAATATTGTGGCCACCGGCTTTACGTCGTTATTGCAAAAAGGTGATGAACTCATCGTTTCGGCCATGGAACACCATTCAAATATTGTTCCCTGGCAAATGTTGTGTGAGCGCACCGGAGCCGTTTTAAAGGTGATTCCAATGAATCAGGAAGGAGAATTGTTGATGAATGAATACGATAAACTGCTTTCAAATAAAACAAAACTGGTATTTGTAAACCACGTTTCAAATGCGTTGGGAACCGTAAACCCTATTAAAGAAATTATTGATAAAGCACATAAGTTTGGTGCAGCTGTTTTAATCGACGGCGCACAATCCTGTCCGCACATTAAACCCGATGTACAAGCTTTGGATGTTGATTTTTATGTGGCTTCTGCCCATAAATTATGTGGCCCAACCGGCGTTGGCATTTTATATGGCAAAGAAGTTTGGCTCAACAAACTGCCACCATATCAAGGCGGCGGAGAAATGATCAAAGAAGTGACTTTTGAAAAAACCACGTATGCCGATTTGCCGCACAAATTTGAAGCGGGCACGCCGAATATTGCAGGCGTTATCGCTTTTGGAACGGCCATCGATTATTTAAACAATATAGGTTTTGACAACATTGCCGAATATGAAAATGAATTGCT
>DATIRG010000461.1:0-4095 GCA_035470005.1 Lutibacter sp.
ATTGATTTTCAGATATTTTTTTGTCGAGAAAACTAAAAGGCAATCTGAAATCACAGCCGTTGTTGTATTCGCTGCAGCCATAGGCATTTTTTCCTTTTAGAATGGTTCCTTTTTTGCATTTCGGACATTTTTCTGAGGCGATGCCAGTGGAAACTGCCGTATTTTTTTTAGGAACCTGTTTGGCAGTTTCATGATGGTAAATATTTGCCTTTATTCTTTCCGAACGAACTTCATAAACCAAATGGTCTACCATCTTTTTCATATTTTTTATGAAAGTTCCGGCGTTGTAAGTTCCTTTTTCAATTTCCTTGAGCTGTTTTTCCCATTGTCCGGTTAATTCGGCAGATTTTAACAGCTCACTTTGGATGATATCAATGAGTTGGATGCCCGTTTGGGTGGGCAAAATCTGCTTTTTATTCCGAATGATGTATTGACGTTTAAAAAGTGTTTCGATAATATTTGCGCGGGTTGAAGGCCTTCCAATTCCGTTTTCTTTCATCAATTCGCGAAGTTCATCGTCATCAATTTGTTTGCCGGCGGTTTCCATGGCGCGAAGCAAGGTGGCTTCAGAAAACAAGTTGGGCGGCTTTGTCGCTTTCTCCAAAAATGAAGGTTCATGTGGCCCTTTTTCTCCCTTTATGAAGTTTGGCAGGATGTCTGTTTCCAGTCTTTCAGCAGTGCCACTTTCGAATACAACGCGCCATCCTTTTTCCAGAATTTCCTTTCCGGTGGTTTTAAAAGTGACTTCAGCAGCTTTGCCGATAACGGCAGTGTTTGAAACAATGCAATCATCATAAAAAACAGCGATAAATCGTCGGGTGATGATATCGTAAACCTGTTGCTGGCTGTAGGGCAAATTAATTTGAACGCCGGTTGGAATGATGGCGTGGTGATCGGTTACCTTTTTGTTGTTAAAAACCAAAGGCGATTTTTTTATTTTTTTTCCTAATAAAGGTGAAGTCAATGTTTGGTAAGCGGTCAGGTTTTTTAAAATTTCGGGCACTTTCGGATACACGTCGTCGGGTAAAAATGTGGTATCAACCCGCGGATAGGTCACTACTTTTTGTTCGTATAATTTTTGGACGATTTTTAGGGTTTCATCGGCAGAAAAATCGAATTTATTGTTGCAATAAACCTGCAATCCGGTTAAATCAAATAATTTGGGCGCATTTTCTTTGCCTTTTTTCTTGGTGACGGAAACAATTTCAAAATCGCTTTCTTTTACTTTATTGGCGAGCAATTCGCCGTCTTCCTTTTTTTGAAAACGTCCTTCTTCGCAGTTAAAAAGTGTTTCACGGTAAAGCGTCTGCAATTCCCAATAAGGCTGTGGCACAAAATTTTCTATTTCCTTAAACCGATTCACCACCATTGCCAATGTTGGCGTTTGTACCCTGCCAACGGATAAAACCTGTTTGTTTCCACCGTGTTTTAAGGTGTACAATCTTGTGGCATTCATTCCCAGCAACCAATCGCCAATGGCTCTTGAATAGCCGGCATAATATAAATTGTCGTACTTTTCCGATGGTTTCAGATTTTGAAATCCTTCTTTGATGGCTTCCGTAGTTAAGGAGGAAATCCACAAGCGTTTGACTTCTCCTTTGTAATTTGCCTGCTGAATGACCCAGCGCTGAATTAATTCCCCTTCTTGGCCGGCATCACCGCAGTTGATGATGACACTGGCTTTGTCGAACAGACTTTTAACAATGTTGAATTGTTTTTTGATGCCGATATTGTCCACCACCTTGGTTTCAAACTTCTCCGGAAGCATGGGCAAATTGTTCAAATCCCAGCTTTTCCAGTGCGGTTTATAGTCGTTTGGTTCAAACAAAGTGCATAAATGTCCAAAAGTGAAAGTCACCGCGTACCCATTTCCTTCAAAATAACCGTCGTGTTTGGTATTTGCGCCTAAAACGGCAGCAATTTCACGCGCAACACTGGGTTTTTCGGCAATGCATACTTTCATTAATAAAATATTTTTTGAAGCCGCAAAATACTAATTTTTGTGGTTACTGCGGCTGTTAAAATGAGATTGATTTTGAAATTTTTCAGGACTTTATTTATAAAGACATTGGTTGCTTAAATGATAATATGTAATTGATGTTACCAATCATTTATGATGATTTTGGGTAATACACCAATGATTAACTGTTATATTTGTTCAGAAAATTAAATATATAATGCAACATTTCGACCAACAGGCCAAAGAATGGGACAATGATCCTAAAAAGACAGAAAGAGCCATAATCATTGCAAAAGAAATGATTGATTCTATTCAGCCAAATAAAACGATGAATGCTTTTGAGTTTGGCTGCGGAACTGGATTGTTGAGCTATCAGTTAAAAGATTCTTTCAAAACAATTACACTCGCCGATACTTCTGAAGGGATGATAAAAGTTTTGCAGGAAAAAATTGCTGATGAAAATATCAATAATTTTAAACCGCTACTTGTGGATTTGTTAGAAGATGATTCTGTGATAAATCAGAGTGAATTTGATGTGATTTATACGTTGATGACACTTCATCACATACATGAAATTGATAAGATTTTAGCGATATTTAATGCAATGCTGAAAACTGGCGGTTATTTGTGCATTGCCGATTTGGTGCAAGAAGACGGCTCGTTTCATACCAATGTGCCAGGTTTTGATGGACATAATGGATTTGACAGGTCAACGTTAAATGCTGTTTTATCCAATCACGGATTTAAAGTTACCTACAATGAAATACCTTTGGAGATTGAAAAAGAGTTTGATAAAAAAGTAAGAAAATATCCCGTGTTTTTAATGATTTGCAAAAAAATAAATTAATCGGATATTTTTTTCGAAATTTGGCATATAAATTTTTTAATGGCTTTTAAACTGGATTTGGCAGCAAATAAAGAAATTAAGCCATTAGATTTGTTAGTATTTTTAAAACATATAAAATGATGAAAAAAGCGCTCAAAGAAATAAAGCTAGGTTACGGATTGGGAAACCTAAAATTTGGAATGTCCAGAAAAGAAGTGGAATTAATGTTGGGAAAACCTTCTTTTATCGACAAATATTCGCATTCGGATTCTAAAAAAGATTTGACGGAATCATGGCAATATGATGAATTGTTGTTATCGCTCAGTTTTGATGAAGAAGAAGACTGGCGGTTAATTATGATTTCCGTGAACGATGATTTTTATGAATTGGAAGGAAAAAGTTTGATTGGTTTGTTTCAGGAAGGTTTGATTAAAGAATTGGATGAAATGGATTTGGGGGAATGGAGCATTGAAGATTGTTCGGAAGACGATACCGAAGATCAGAAAGTGATTGAAATTGAAGAGAAATCCATCAATTTTTGGATCAATGACGGCGTTTTGGATGAAATTCAGTGGACACCTTTTTTTATTGATGATGACACTATTGATTGGCCTGAGTAATGTTTAAAAATTTGAAAAAGAACCTGTTTACCGTAAATGATTAGAGCTGTTAAATTAGAAGATGCCCGGGAAATAGGGGATATTTACAACTACTATATTCTTAATTCTTGCGTCACTTTTGAGGAGTTGGCCTTAAGCACCGAAGAAATGCGCGGAAGAATTGAGGCTGCCTATTTAAAATTTCCCTGGCTTGTTTTTGAAAAAGACAATGAGATTTTAGGTTATGCTTATGCGACTATTTGGAAACCAAGATCGGCCTATAAACACACGGTTGAAAGTACTGTTTACCTGAAAAAGGAAGCGATTAAAAACGGAATTGGTTCAATGCTTTATGCAGCATTGATCAGCCAGCTGACAGATTTGGGTTTTCACGCTGTGATTGGCGGTATTTCCCTTCCCAATGAGGCAAGTATTGCCTTACATGAAAAATTCGGATTTGAAAAAATAGCCCAACTTAAAGAAGTGGGCTACAAGTTTCAAAAATGGATTGATGTTGGCTATTGGGAATTGTTAATTCACAAAAAAAGCATCTAAAATACTTTATAAACGGGCAATTTTAAGTGTGCCGATTCATAATAAGGAGAATTTTTATAGATAAAATCCAGCTGCGCTTCCGGACTCGAGGAAAAATCTTTGTCGGTGTTCATTTTATGATTCATCAAATCTTTTATGGTCGGATTTTCCAGCAG
>DATIRG010000462.1:0-3975 GCA_035470005.1 Lutibacter sp.
GTGATGCTCTCAATAATTTGCTTTGTGTTCGCACTGCATTTTGCCGTGTAGAAATTTTTATTTTCTTCAATTGTGGTGTTTAACCTTCCTTCAAATTTTAACTCATCAGCTTTTAAATATTTCAGTTTGGAGAGTTTTTTAAAATGATTCGGTAAGTCGGCATAGGAAAATTCGTTGTGTTCCAATCCGTTTTCATCAATAATTTGAAGTGCTTTTTCTCCAATCCTTAAAAAATCGGATTCAAGTTGTTTGTTTTCTTTTTGAAGTTTTTCCTTCAAAAGCGAAAATTCATCAATAGAAATTTTTTGAAGCGATTTTAAATTGACGGCATCGGTTTCATTTAAAATAATTTTAGCAAATGATTTTAATTCCAGCGAAATGTCCCAGGCTTTGTCATCTTCCAGTTTTTGCAGCGAATAATTGACCAGCAAATCGGTAAATTTTTTGTCGCTTCCAATTTTAGAAATCACCACATCAACAGCTTCATTTAACAAACTTTCGGCATCCATTTCAACTTCAAAATTTAATGGAAGGTGCAAATCGTAGGCAAAAGTTCGAATTAATTTGTGGGTAAAACTGTCTATGGTCATAATGCCAAATGCCGAATAATTTTGCAGTATGGCGCTTAATATAGCTTTCGACCTGCTAAAAATAACGGGTTCGGTTAAATTGGTTTCTTCGCAAATTACCAAAAGCATATCGTTTTTTTCTGCTTTTGAAAACGCGTGCAAATTCTCAATCACGCGCGCTTTCATTTCACCGGCGGCTTTATTGGTAAATGTTACGGCCAATATTTGCTGAAATTTGTAGGTATTGTCGCTTGTTAAAAGAATTTTTAAGTATTCTTTAACCAAGGTAAATGTTTTTCCGCTGCCTGCAGATGCACTATAAACCTGAAATGAAGTTGATTTTTGCATTCATAGAAATTATGATGCAAGTTAATAAATTATAAGTGTTTTAATTGAAAATTAATTCTAGTCCGTCCAATTAAAACTCGGGTTACTGTTTAGTTTAAAAATCAATCCCGCGCTGTGTTGAAAGTAATCTGTGCCAAATGATTTAATGCCATGATTGTAATCCGATTGAAAATTTAAACCAAAATTATCAGTTATCCAGGCGTTAAAACCAAAACCTGAGGCGATATTTGCATTGGAATTATCTCCTATTTTAACATAACCGCCGCCAACGAGTAAAAATGGATCAAACCATTTTGTTTCTCCCAATAAATGATTCAAGTCGTATTTTATTTTTACATCAACGGCCGTAAAATTATCGTTTGACAATTCATCTCCTTGCTTATAATAATATCCTTTTTCAATTTTATTTGCAGACAAAGAAAGTTGTAAAGAAAAGCCTTTATCCAAATATCTTTCTGCAGAAACTTTTATGAATGCGCCCGACATATTTAAGTCGTTAAGACCGCCATTAAAATAATCTTTAAAAGTTTCGGAAATAGAGCTGGAATTTCTTATGTCAACAATATTTATACCAACACCAGCAATCCATTTAGCTCCTTCATCCTGCGAAAAAACGGAATTATTGATTAAAAAAGTGAAGAAAAAAAGCAGAATTGTTTTCTGTAATAAGTTGATATTCATAAGTTTTTAGGAAAAGTAAGCACACGCTTAATGAATGCCAAAGGTAGACATTTCATTGATATAATTACGTTTAAATAAAAAATTGGCTAAAATTAATAGGTAATTTTATATTCTATTCACCCTTTTTATGGCTTTTGAAAAATCTTCCAAATCGTTATTATTTAAAATTAAATGAATGGCTTCATCGGTTACTTTTTCTGCATTGTCCAATGGAAAACCAAGTCCAATCACCAATTTTTTCAACACTTTCGCTTCTTCTATTGAAACTGCATCATCTGCAAAAACCATCGTTGACAAATCATACAAATACTCAATGCGTTCATCATAACCATGCGGAGTTCCTTGCGAATATTCATTAGGATTTTCCAATATTTCCTTATATTTTTCGTCTAAAATATGAAATCTCTTGGCGAGCCTTTTCAGTAATTTTTCTTCGCCTTCGGTAATTACGTCATCGGCCAAAGCCAATCTTACAATGCTTGCAAAATGTGCAATATTTCTTTTTTGTTCTCCGCTTAAATTATAATCTGATAATGCCATGTTTCTAATTTTTATCAGCAAATATAATTAAACTCCCAAAATATTCATCACCTATAAAATTAAGATTCATGTTTTATCGGATTCACCTTTTTTATCACGTTTTTAAAATCCTCAACATCAGGTTCTTTTAAAAAGAATTTTATGGCTTCTTTTACAATTTCCCTGACATTTTCAACCGGAAATCCCAATCCAACAGCGATTCTGTCCATAGTTGACGTTTTATCAATGGTCGGATTTTTGTCCAAAAACAACATTTTTGTTAAATCATATAAGCGTTCCAAACGTTCATCATAGCTATCTGGCGAAATTGCCTCGAAATTCGAAGGGTTTTTCAGAATGGCATCAAACTCGCTTTTGGTGATGTCCAATCGGCTCGCCAATCTTTCCAACAATTTAAATTCAGCATCGTTAATTCTTTGATCATGCAGCGCCAACTTTACGATGGAGGCAAAGTGCCCTTTATTTTGCTCATGCAATCTGGTGGTGTATAAATCTGAAATTGACATAACGGTTCATGTTTTATTTATTACCCATAAATTTAATAATTTTTGCTGAATTTTTCCTCATTTTTTTTAAAATGCTACCTTTGGCAAAATTTGCAAATTTGAGCAAACAAGCTATTGTTAAAATTTACGGCCAATTTGTTGAAGAAAAACAATTGGTTCAACACTTCTTAAAGGAAAACCACCATTTTCAAATTTCGAATTTGGTCGGATCTTCATTGTCTTTTGTTATTTCTGAAAGTTTTAAAAAAGTTGAAAAACCATTTTTGTTGATTTTTAATGACAAAGAAGAAGCAGCCTATTATTTAAACGATTTGGAGCAGCTTTTAACCGATAAAGATGTGCTTTTTTATCCGGGTTCTTATCGCAGGCCTTATCAAATTGAAGAAACCGACAATGCCAATGTGTTGTTGCGTTCAGAAGTTTTAAACCGAATTAATTCGAAAAAAAAACCGGCAATTATTATTACTTATCCTGAAGCACTTTTTGAACAGGTGGTCACCAAGGCCGAATTGAACAGGAATACCTTAAAAATTAGCATAAACGATAAATTGAGTCTGGATTTTGTGAACGAAGTGTTGTTCGAATACCATTTTAACAGGGTGGATTTTGTGAGTGAACCAGGAGAATTTTCGGTAAGAGGCGGAATTATTGACGTGTTTTCTTTTTCAAATGATGAACCTTATCGCATCGAATTTTTTGATGATGAAGTGGAAAGTATCCGAACTTTTGATGTTGAAACACAACTTTCAACCGAAAAGATCAATAAAATCAGCATTATGCCCAATGTTGAAAATAAAGCACTGACGGAAAAACGCGACAGTTTTTTAAAATATATTTCTGACAAAACAGTGGTTTTTACCAAAGATTTAAACCTGATTTACAATACGTTGGACAATCTCTTCGACAAAGCGGAAACTGCTTTTAAAGATTTAAATTCGGCTTTAAATCACGCAAAACCAAACGAACTTTTTTGTGATGGCGACCTCATTAAAAAACAATTATTAGATTTTTCTTTGGTTGAAATTGTGAATGCAAGGATTTCTCAGGATGATTCAAAAACGAATGAAAAGATGCTGAAACAAGTTCAGCATGACGTTGTGGTTTTCAATACCAAACCTCAGCCATCGTTCAACAAACAATTTGATTTACTGATTGAGAATTTTCACCAGAACAGTGAAAACGGATTTTCAAATTACCTGTTTTGCGATTCTCAAAAACAAGCCGATCGTTTTAAGGATATTTTTAGCGATCTGGATAAGGAATTGGAATATACAACTTTGGTTTTTCCTTTGTTTCAAGGATTTATTGATGTTGAAAATAAATTGGTTTGT
>DATIRG010000463.1:0-2030 GCA_035470005.1 Lutibacter sp.
TATGATGATTATGCTATTAGTGAAACTTTATTCCATTGGCAAAGTCAAAATTCATCAAGACCAGATATAGGCAAAGGATTGTCATATATCAAACACCAAAAAAATGATAAAAAGATTTTGCTTTTTATTAGAGAAAAAGCAAAAGATGAAAATAAAAAAACTTTAGGTTATGTTTTTATTGGTGAAGGTAATTTCAAAGAATATGAAGGGTCAAAACCAATGAATATCAAATGGGAACTTGATGAACCAATTCCAAATTATCTTTGGAAAGAATCTGCAAAAATGTCGGTAGGATAAGTTTATGGTTAAAATTCAAAAAGCGATTTCATCATAAAATATTTCAGCTTAATTCCTTACATTTAATAGCCTTAACATTTTTATTATGTGCTACGACATCAAAACAAGTTTGGAAGCCCAATTAAGCCGCGCCAACCGCAAAGGCGATTTGCAGGCCATCAAAGAAATTAAGGAAAAACTGGTGCCTTTAACCGATTTGCCCTTGTACCATACCACCGGTTTTAACCATCCAAAATTGTTGATTTATACCAATCGTTCTCCTTGGTTTCCCGAAGTTTCCACCTGGGGTTTGGTGCCGCATTGGGTAAAGGACAAAGCACAGCTGCAAGAGCTCTGGAATAAAACCTTAAATGCCCGTGGAGAAACCATTTTTGAAAAACCTTCCTTTCGGGAATCGGCCAACCACAACCGCTGCATCATTTATGTCAACGGCTTTTATGAGCACCACCATGTAAACGGGAAAACCTTTCCGTTTTACATCCATCAAAAAAACGACCAGCCGATGCCTTTGGCCGGACTTTGGAGCGCATGGACCGATGAGGAAACAGGGGAGACCCTCAACACTTTTTCCATCGTGACCACCAAAGGAAACCAGCTGCTGGCCAAAATCCACAACAACCCAAAACTGGACGGGCCGCGAATGCCGGTGATTTTGCCGCAGGAACTGGAAGACCAATGGCTCAACCCCATAGAAGACGACCTCGACGTTAAGTCCATTCAGGAATTGATACGGGAATATCCGGATGAAGAACTGGAGGCGTATACCGTAAGAAGACTAAGGGGAAAAGATGCTATAGGGAATGTTGCGGAGGTATCAGAACCTTATGACTATGCAGACCTTCATCGTTAAGAAAGCCAATAAATGAAGGTAAGGCTTTAAAAACACGTGCCGAATTTTCAAATAAAATTAATGGGGATGTAATTTACTGACGTGTTTTTTGATCATCTCCCTTAATTCTTCCTTATTGATAGGTTTGGTGATATAATCATTGCAACCGGCCGCCAGTGCTTTCTGTTTATCACCAATCAACGCGAAAGCTGTTTGCGCAATGATAATGACCTCCTTATTAAATTGCCGTATGTTTCTTGTGGCCTCATAGCCATCCATTAAAGGCATTTTAACATCCATCAGGATCAAATCTATCATTGGGTTATTTCTGCAAATCTCCACTGCTTCAGCGCCATTTCTGGCGACAAGGATTTCTTTACTTAAGGTATGTATGATTTGTGAAATATAAATTTCAGAATTTTTATCATCTTCAGCAACAAGCACGTTGAGCTTATTTATTGCCGTTTCACGCGTTTTAATTCCAGTTTGTCCGTTTGCCGAATCTCCGGCAATTTTAATTTCACCGGGAATGGTAAAATAAAAAGTGGCACCCTTTCCAGGTTCACTTTCAACCCAAATTTCGCCGCCAAGCATTTCTGCATACGCTTTAGAAATAGACAAGCCCAAACCGGAGCCCTGCAACGCTTTTACATCCTCAATATCGGCCTGAACAAAACGGTCAAAAATGGCAATTTGTCTGTCTTGCGCAATTCCGATACCGGTATCTTTTACGTAAAACTGCAGGTGGGATGCTTTTTTCTCAACGCCAATTTCAATGGTTCCTTCATCACAATACTTCATCGCATTTTTAACCAAATTCACAAGGATGGCATTGATTTTATGATTGTCCGACTTAACAGTCATTTCATTTGAAGGCAATGAATTTTTTAGTTGAAGCAAGAGG
>DATIRG010000464.1:0-2121 GCA_035470005.1 Lutibacter sp.
CCGCCATCATCAATTGGGAAATTTGGCGCAGACACAGATAATTGGATGTGGCCACGCCATACAGGCGATTTTTCTATGTTCCGTATTTATGCCGATGCAAATAACCGTCCGGCAAAATATTCAAAAGACAATGTGCCTTACAAACCAAACCATTATTTGCCAATATCATTGGATGGCGTAAAAGAAGGCGATTTTACGTTGGTATTCGGGTTTCCTGGACGTACCAATGAATATTTGCCCGCAGTTGGCGTTGATCAAATTGCAAATGTTTTGAATCCGGCAAGAATTGAAATTCGCGACAATGCCTTAAAAATAACAGATTCTTTTATGAGAAAAGATGCGGAGATCAAGATTAAATATGCTTCAAAATATGCTTCAACTGCAAATTATTGGAAAAAATGGATCGGGGAGAGCCAAGGAATTCAAAAATCGAATGCCGTAGAAAAGAAACGGGAATTGGAAAAACAATTCACCAAAATTGTGGAAGAAAAAGATTTAACGGGTTATAAAACGTTGTTGTCGGATTTTGAAAAATTATACAAAGAAATAGAAAGTGTTTCGTTGGCTCGCGAATACTGGATGGAAGTTGCTTATAGAAATGTTGAGTTGTTGGGAATTACTTTTAGGGCCTATCAACTGGAACAAGCTTATTTAAAAGGCGGCGAACCTGCTTTTAACAAAGCTAAAGAATCGGCTCTGAACGCTTTTAAAGGAATCTATAAAAATTATAGCGTAACCGTTGACAAGCCTGTTTTTGAAAAATTGGTTGGTTTGTATGCAGAAAAATCGCCTTCAGAATATTTGCCTGCAAATATGACCGGTATAAATTTTTCGGAACTGACCAATCAAATTTATACAAACTCAAAACTGACATCTTTAGATGGTGCCGAAAAATTGCTTGCAGGAACTCCTGGAGAAGTGATTAAAAAGTTAAATGAAGACAAGGCGTATGTGTTCGGAAAAGAGTTGCATACCATTTTTTACAATAAACTGGAACCGAAATTTCAGGCGCTAAATTTACAAATAGAAGTTGTTCAAAAGGAGTATATGAAAGCACTGATGGAAGTATTTCCAAACAACCGATTTTTCCCTGATGCCAATAGTACGCTTCGTGTAACTTACGGACAAGTTCGCGGTTATCAGCCTAATGATGGTGTTTATTATGGCACAACTACTTATTTGGATGGTGTGATGGAAAAATATGTTCCTGGAGATTATGAATTTGATGTGCCTCAAAAATTGCAGGATTTATACAAAACTAAAGATTACGGACAATATGGCGAAAACGGTAAAATGCCGGTTAATTTTATTGGAACAAACCATACAACCGGCGGAAATTCCGGAAGTCCGGCCATTGATGCGCAGGGAAATTTAATCGGATTGAATTTCGACAGGGTTTGGGAAGGAACGATGAGCGATATGAATTACGATCCGGATATTTGCAGAAATATTATGGTGGATATCCGTTATGTGCTATTTATTATAGATAAATATGCCGGCGCTAAAAATTTAATTGATGAAATGACTTTGGTGCATCCTAAAGACAATAATAAAATTTAATAAACTAAAAAAACTCCAAATTTTCATTTGGAGTTTTTTTATTCAATAATTTGGGGGCAATTCATTTATTTCCTATTCGGGATCTGATTTTTTAGGCGCTCTTTTTGCATCTTTCAAGCTTTTGTTCAGCATCCATTCCAATTGTCCGTTCGTGGAACGAAACTCATCCGCAGCCCATTTTTCAATGGCTTTGAGTATATCTTCATCTATCCGCAATGCAAATGCTTTCTTCGACATATTTAATTTCTTTTGTGAATTTAAGAATTCATCGTTCCAATTTTGTCCTTATAGGTATCAATGGTCCTTTGAATTTCTTCCTTTTTTTGTGTTCCAATTAAAATTTTCTTTCCATCCATCAATTCTAATTGAAGTCCGACATCGCCTTTCACGGTAAATGATTTTCCCTTACTTTTTCTAAAACTGAATTTTAAGCCCCAGCCGCCATATTCAAAAATAGCGTCATAATTCCGAACGTAGCACTTGGAAATGGAATTCCAAGGTAAAAATCGAGAGGAAAAATGAAAAGGTAAATATTGGTAATAAACACCTTTTTCGTCTATT
>DATIRG010000465.1:0-4643 GCA_035470005.1 Lutibacter sp.
TGCAACCAATAATCTGCCTTTTGATGGATTTTTTGTTAGCATATAGTAGTTATGAATTCATAAATATAATAAAATTTATCAATAAAAAAAACTCCCTAAGCATTTTTAGAGAGTTTAGTGTTATAAGAAAAAATTCTTACATATTAGTTTACAGCATCGCTTAATCCAGCTCCTGCTTTAAATTTTACAACATTTTTTGCTGCAATTTTAATAGTTTTTCCAGTTTGAGGATTTCTTCCTTCTCTTGCTGCTCTTTTAGATACAGACCAAGTTCCCCATCCAACTAAAGCTACTTTATCTCCTTTTTTAAGAGCGCCAGTTACATTTTCTGTTAATGATTCTAAAGCTGCTTTCGCGGCTGCTTTTGTGATACCGGCATCAGCTGCCATTGCATCAATTAAATCTGATTTGTTCATAAATTTAAATGTTAAATTAATTGGTTAAACATATTTTGCTACTAATTAGCTTAACAAAGTTATACGGAATAAGGGTTTGTGCAAGTTTTTGCTAAAAAAAGTGATCTTTTTGTTGATAAATAATGGTAAATGTTAATAACCTTAGCCATTATTGGGTGAATATGCCTGAAGCCCCATAAAATAAGGGGTTTATTGCATGTGTGCATTTTCATGAAATCGGAAGCCATTTAGCAAACTTTTACTGTCCATTTGTTTTTTGCCGGCGAGCTGTAAACTTTCAATAATGATGTATCCTTTGCTAACAGCAACTTTAATGTCATTTTTGGAAGTGATTAAGGTTCCTGTTTTATGTTGATGTGATGCCGACTCTTTTTTTACATCATAAATTTTTACCTTAATTTCTTCATCGTTATTTATTAAAGTTGTCCAAGCGGCAGGATACGGATTTAAACCCCGAATTAAATTGTAGGTGTTGTTTAAAGTATCATTCCAATTAATTTTACAGGTTTCCGTAAATATTTTAGGCGCAGGTTTTTCTTCAATTTCAGGCTGTTTGGTGGTTTGAACAGTTCCTTTTTCAATTAGTTGAACCGTTTTTACCACCAAACTGCTTCCCACTTCCATCAATTTATCGTGCAGTTCGCCTAAAGTTTCATCATCGCCAATGGCAACTTCTTCCTGTAAAATAATGTTTCCGGTATCAATTTTTTCATCAATAAAAAATGTGGAAACCCCTGTTTTAGTTTCGCCGTTAATGATGGCCCAATTTATGGGTGCTGCGCCTCGGTAATTTGGCAAAAGCGATGCATGCAAATTAAATGTGCCGTATTCCGGAAGTTGCCAAACCGCTTTTGGAAGCATTCTGAAAGCAACTACAATTTGTAAATTGCCATTTAAGTTTTTTAATTGATCGAGAAATTCTTCACTTTTTAAATTGCCTGGCTGTAAAATAGTCAGGTTATGGTCTAACGCATATTTTTTTACGGCTGATTGTTGCATTTTTTGTCCCCTTCCGGCAGGTTTATCTGGCGCGGTAACAACCCCAACCACATTCAGTTTTGCATTTATAAGGGCGTCTAACGTCGCAACGGCAAAATCCGGAGTTCCCATAAATACGATGCGTAAATCTCTCATTAAAAAGTGCGTTTAAATTTATTTTGCGAAGTTATCGTTATTTTATTTTTTTCTAATAAGATTTTCAAGGAATTTAAAATTTCAGTTTCGGGGTAATCTAACAATACCACCAATTCCTGAGAAGAAAGCACGCGGTCTTTCAGCAATTCCATAATTTGATCCAACATGGTTTGTATTGAATTTTTTGCTGCTTTTTTAGCCATACAATTGTCGCAGGTTCCGCAAGGCTCCGTTGCAATTTCATTAAAATAGGAGAGAAACTGAAGTGTTCTGCAGGTTTTTGTGTTCTCAATATAGGAAATCACCGCTTTTAGTTTTTCCGATTTTAAATTATTTTGTTGCTCAATATTTTTTGAAATGCTGTTGATGGTATAATTATCGTCCCTCGCAATTAAAAATGAAAGTCGTGAAGTTGTGTTTTCGTAGGTGTAATAAACAATGCCATTGCTGTGCAATTCCTGAAGTTGCTTAACCACCTCATTTTTTGAACAATTTAATTTTTTGGAAAGCTTGTATTCATTAATAATTGTATGATGCTCAAAAATGCCGCCATAACTGCGCAATATGAGTTTAATAAGTTCATTCGTTGAAGGATGATTGCTTAAATAATCAAAAATCTGATGGTTGTTCACCAAAAATTTCAGGGTTGATTTTTTATTGTAATTTTCATCGAGCAAAACAATATTTTCCCGCTCCAAAACTTTGATGGCATTGTAGGTTAACAGTAAGTTGAGGTTATAGGTTGCGCAAAATTCCTGCAAGGAAAAACTGAACGATTGTGCCGGCATTTCCCCAAATGAAATGGCATAATACTGATTTAAATGATGATAAACGAGTTTTACGGTTTTGGTGGTGGCAGTATTGGCTTCAAATTTGGCCGAAGCTTCATATAGCGTTGTTTTATTGGCTAAAATGATGGCATAAGATGTTTTTCCGTCTCTTCCTGCTCTTCCTGCTTCCTGAATGTAATTTTCCAAACTGTTTGGGATATTGATGTGAATAACGGCTCTCACATTCAGTTTATTGATGCCCATTCCAAAAGCATTGGTGGCCACCATAATGGGCGTTTTATCGCTCATCCAACTGGTATAGGCTTCGTTTTTTTCGGTGTTGGACAATCCGCCGTGGTAAAAACTGCTTTTGAAATTATTTTTGATTAAAAAATTACAGACTTCCTTGGTTTGCTTTCGGTTGTTGGTGTAAATAATGATGGAAGCGTCTATTTTGGACAAAATTTGAAGCAATTTGCCATAAATATCCTCCGTAAGGCGAACGTGATAAAATAAATTTTCACGTTTAAATGATTTTTTTATGATCTTGGCTTCTTTTAAACCCAAATTATTTTGAATATCCTCCAAGACGCGTTGTGTAGCTGTTGCTGTCAGCGCAATAAAAGTGGCTTCCGGTTTCAATTCTTTAAGCAGGCTCAATTTTAAATACGAAGGCCTAAAATCGTGTCCCCATTCCGATATGCAATGTGCTTCATCAATGGCAATAAGCGAAACGTTTAATTGTTTAATTTTCTCCTGAATGAAATCCGATTGAAGTTTTTCTGGAGAAAGGTATAAAAATTTAAATCCGCCAAACTGTAAATTGTCAAATGCAATAATAATCTCGTCTTGTGAGAGTTGGGAAGTTAAAGCGATGGCTTTAATATTTTTTTCCTTTAAATAATTAACCTGATCATAAATCAACGCGATTAATGGTGAAATAACAATGCAAACTCCTTCTAAAATCATTGCCGGCACTTGATAGCAAATTGATTTTCCGCCGCTTGTTGGCAATAAAACAATGGTATTCTCGCCGTTTAAAACGGAATTTATAATTTCCTCTTGCGGACTTATAAATTGATTGTAGCCCCAATATGTTTTAAGTATTTCGAGCGGAGTGGCCATTATTTTATAGATGCTAATATAAAATCAGTTCTTTCTTTAACGGTTCCTGTAGGAACTTCAATAATTACGTAATTTAATGCGGTATAAGTTCTTTCAAGATGGTTGTGAATGGCCAATGCCTGTTCAAAATTCTCATAACGCTCATTGTCAGTAATATAAATTTCTTCCCAGGGAGCCATCAAAAAAATATAATTGTAACGGTAAAAATTGCTGGTGTTGACATAGGTTTTGGGGTAATCTATGCTGATATAATTCATATAAGCATGCACATCCGGAATGCCTCTGTCGAAAAAAACCAAGCTGCAATTTTTGGTTTCGGCTTCTAAATACTGGTTTACGCGACCTTCCAATAACAATTCGCTAAACAGCAAAGGCTTGGTCAAAAAAAGTTGTTCTGTGCCATTTTGTCGGGCATTAAGTGTAACCTCTCTCGAAATTTCTGGCATACACGTAAAGTTACGTTTGGCCAATTCTTCTATTACAGTAGATTTTCCGGTACCGGGACCGCCAGTGATAACAATTTTTGTTTGCATTCTGCAAAAATAAGATATTCATTAATTATACTAAAAATAATCTTGTAATTTTGTCAGCTAAATGTTAACAACTTAAAAGCGGTATTATATTTGCAAATCGTAAATTAAAAACAAATGGACAATAGAGAAGAATTTTACGAAAAGTTGAAGAATAAATTGGACGAAAGCAGTATTTTTCCGTCTGAATATCTATTTAAATTTATTGTTTCCAATCACGAGGAAAAAATAAAGCAAGTAGAAGATTTATTTGATTTTAAAGGTGCGGTGATTACGAAGACTTCTTCAAAAACAGGAAAATTCACCAGTATTTCCATTCATGTGATTATGAAAAATGCCGATGATATTATTTCAATTTACCTTGAAGCTGAAAAAATTGAAGGAATTATTTCTTTGTGATTCCTTTAACACCACTTACCGAAAATAAAAAATAAATTGCACCGATTTTATTAAATTAAAACAAGTATTCAGGGCAGAAAAATCTTTTATGAAATGACCATAAACAGATTTGTCGAACCAGCAGATAGGTTCTTAGGGAATTCCATTTGACTAATAAAAATCAAATAATAAAGAACAAATGAAATCTATATATTTTTTTTTAATAATGTCGCTTATTCTTTTGCAATCCTGTGATTATTTTACCTTCAAAAAAGAGGTGACGCCAGAAG
>DATIRG010000466.1:0-10116 GCA_035470005.1 Lutibacter sp.
CACGTTGATGACGATTATCTAGGAAAAGCAGGTCTTTTACAAATAGATTTCCATATAGAATATGATGCAGACGGCAGCAGACAATTGTATACAAAATAATTTTAACAGTTGTTAAAACCCTCTTAACACTGAATTATAAAATTCAGTCCTAAAACAAAGGCACTGTCATAAGGTGATAAATTGGTTGTTTTTGTGGCATTTCAACATCAGCCTAGAAAAATTTTGTCATTCCTTTTCAATATTCAAAAGGCGATTATTTTGTCATTGTCGAATATTAATAGAATAAAGTAACTTTTAAAATCATAAATATATAGATTAAATATTACTACTAATTACTACTACTAACTTACTAAAAATCAAAAACATGAAAACACCAATCAGGCAATTTTCAATGGCAATTTTAGTTGCTTTTATAAGCCTCAATTTCGAAACTTTTGCGCAAGTGGGCGTTGGTATTGCATCACCAAATGCAAATGCGATGCTTGACTTAACAACAACGACCAAGGGTTTTTTACCACCCAGATTGTCAACTGTTCAAAAGTCTGCTTTAGGTGCGCAACTGCTTTTATCACCTCTGCCTGAAGATAATGGGATGTTGGTTTTTGATAACGATTTAAATGAATTTTATTTTTGGAATGGCCTCATTTGGGTAAGATTGGCATCGGGAAATTATGTTGATCTTACTAGCAATCAAATGATGATTGGTGGCATGAAAACATTTACGAATGGTGTAACGGTGAATGGGATGTTAATGCCTCAAGGGCGATTAATGCTGCCGATGGGAGAAATTAGTTATTTTAATTATACGGGATTTAATGTTCCTATAACCAGCACAATGACATCACCCGGAGCATTAGGTACTGACAATATGGTGAAAATAAACCCGACAGTAACTAGTTTTGTAAATGATGGGTTTGGCACCGGAACCAATAGCAGGTTAACTTACACTGGAGCTACCACCCGCTATTTTCATATTGCTTTAAGTTTTAGTTATCAATCTGTGAGTGGTAATGATACTTTTGTTTTTGGTGTTGCCAAAAATGGCGTAGTACAAAACAGTTCAAAAATGTTTATCACCACTGGACTGCAAGGAAATGATCAAAGCACCGCTTTGCACGTTTTACTTAGTCTTGCACTAAACGATTATATAGAATTTTATGTTGGGAACACTGAAGATGCGGATGATGTTTTAATGACTTCCTTCAATTTTGTGGCAATAGGTATGTAACTGCAAAATAAATAAATCAGACGTAAATAATAAGTTTTAAAAAATTGTTGAAATAGGGCAATGTTAAACATAAAATTCCTATATTTACCTGTGCGCTTTTTAAGCAGCTTTTCAATTCCGCTTTGGCAAAAGAAAATCACCTCTTTTTTTAATTCTACAACTTTTTCAGATAGTTATACAACTTTAATTTAAAAGTTATAGAATTTTATTGTCTAAAATTGTACAACTTTTTTCCAAACTGATTAGCAATCGGCAAGAACTATACGTATCATTGTTCTAATTTATTAAACGATTTTGGCCATTTATTTAACAACCGAAATAAATGGCTTTATAACGTTTGCAAATAAAAAAATAATTGTTAAAAAAAGAGAAATATGGCATTAAAATATCGCATTACCAAACGCAGAAACAATATTAAAAATACCGATGAACCCCAATATATTATGCAGGCTGTGAGCAAGGGCGTAATTGATTTGGAGAAAATTTGCCGCGACATCAGCAACTCATGCACCATAAGGGAAAGCGACGTGGTGGGTGTGGTGAGTGCTTTGGGACATAATTTGCGTGACCATTTGGAACAAGGTTATACAGTAGATTTAGGGGATTTAGGCCGATTTAAGCTCGGGTTTAAAGGCCATGCACAACCCAATCCTAAGTTGCTTGCCACAAAAAGCATCAAAAAATTTGTGCTCAATTACCAGCCTTCCAAACGCATTAAAAACACCTTAAAGGGCGGAATTTCATTGGAGAAGGAATAATTTAATTTTGTGTTTTATGTAATATGTAATTACAGCATTGGCAGTCGGCGCATTTGGCAAAGGCTAAGATATCAAATGAAGTAGAGAATCGAATGTCAAATAATTTTGAAGCTGTTAAAACCCTCTTAATTTTTTTAGATAACCTTTAACAGTCATAAAATAAAAGTAGTTTTGCTTCATGATACGTTGGATTATTTTTATTGCAGTTATTTTGGCCATAGATTTTAAGCTTTTCAAAGTTTAAGGACTGTTACCAAAAATAAAATCGCGTTTGCAGTTTACTGGCTCCTGTCACTTTCTATTTTAATAAATTTTACTTATAAATTGGCAAATTTTGACGATACGCGCGGATTGCCGCAGACGTTGATGCTGGCTTTTGGGTTGCTTATTTTATCCATTATTCCGAAAATTTTTGCGCTTTTAATTCTTTTCGGTGAAGATGTTTTCAGGGTGGCGAAATCGGTTTTTAATCATTTTTCTTCCACGCCTTCATATCAATTTTTCCCTGAAAGAAGGGTATTTGTGAGCCAAGTAGCTTTGGGTTTGGCCGCCATTCCCTTTATGTCGGTTTTGTACGGAATGGCACGTGGTAAATACAATTATCAGGTAATCAACCATACCTTGTATTTTGACGATTTGCCGGAAGCTTTTGACGGATTTAAACTCACGCATATTTCCGACATTCACAGCGGCAGTTTTGATGATGCCGAAAAAATTATGGCGGGTATCGATTTAATCAACGAACAGGAATCGGATATCATTTTATTTACGGGCGATTTGGTGAACAATACTGCTGATGAAATGGAACCGTGGATTGGCCATTTTAGCAAACTGAAAGCCAGACAAGGCAAATATTCCATCTTGGGAAATCACGATTACGGGGAATATGTGCAGTTCAATTCTGCAGAAGAAAAGGCGCAAAATTTTCAGGCAATCAAAGATTTACATCCGCAGATTGGTTTCAATTTATTGTTAAACGACAGTATTTATCTGGAAAAAGGAACTGATAAAATTGCCCTGATTGGCGTAGAGAATTGGGGAACACGGTTTAAAAAGGCCGGCGATTTAAATCTAGCTTCCTCAAAAATCAACAAAGAAGATTTTAAAATATTAATGAGTCACGACCCTTCGCACTGGGATGCCGAAATAAAAAACCACGAGCGAAATTTTCAGCTCACATTAAGCGGTCACACGCACGGAATGCAGTTTGGCATTGAAATTCCGGGGATCAAATGGAGTCCGGTGCAATATGTTTACGCACAATGGGCAGGTATTTATGGTGTGATGGGAAAATACATCAATGTGAACAGGGGTTTTGGTTTTTTGGCTTTTCCCGGCCGTGTTGGAATTTGGCCTGAAATAACGGTAATTACGCTGAAAAAGAAGTAGGTGTCGTTTGTTTCAATAAAAATGTTACATTTGTACATATAAGGCTTTTATTTTTTAAAACATTTCACAAAAAAAATGTTAGGTTATGGCAAAATTCGGAGAATTAATTAGTTCAGAGATTCCTGTGTTAATCGATTTTTACGCAGAATGGGAAGAAGAAAAATCTGACGATGTACACGATATTTTACGGGATGTGGCAGCTGCCCTTGGCGATAAAGCGAAAGTCATAAAAATCGACATCGATAAAAATGAAACGCTTGCCAATGCACTTAGAATTAAAGGAAATCCCACGTTTATTATCTACAAAGACGGGGAAATGAAATGGCGTCAATCCGGCGATCAGGATGCAAATACCCTAATTGGGCTGGTGAAACAGTATATTTAGGCCCCCTAACCCCCGAAGGGGGAATTAAAAATGCATAAAGCTTAAGGTTAAAAGTCAAAGGTGGAAGACGGAAGTCTGAAGTTTTTTTAATCAAATCAAACTCCCTTTGCTTCGAAAAGCGCAGGCGATAGGAATAAAAGTTTTTGTCCTTTTTCTCTTCTCTCTTTTCTCTTCTCTTTTATTCAATACTTCTAAAATTGTATCCCAGATAACTATAATATTCCAAGACTTTTGGCAACACATATTTTAGTTTTTCTGAAGCTTTAATGCTGTCGTGAAAAATTATGATACTACCGTTTTCAATGTTTCTGATCACATTTTCCAAGCAATTTTCATTAGAAACACTTGGATCAAAATCAGCGCTTAAAACATCCCACATCATTATTTTATAACCCATTTTCCTGATTTTTCTCGATTGTGAAAATGTAAGTCGGCCATAAGGAGGCCGGAAGAGTTTCAAGTTTTCTGTTTCAAGTTTTCCACCAATACGATTGGGGTTTAAGTATTCTTCAAAATATTTTTCTGCTTCTTCTATATTTTGAAGGTAAGTAGAGGTGTTGGTTTTCCAGCCGTTTAAATGGTTGTTTGTGTGATTTCCGACAGCGTGATTTTGTGCAATAATTTTTTGGAAGATTGCCGGGTGTTCCGCTATATTTTTTCCGATACAAAAAAAGGTGGCTTTCGCTTCGTATTTTTTAAGTTCATTGAGCGTCCATTCCGTAATTTCCGGTGTTGGGCCGTCATCAAAAGTGAGGTAAAGCACTTTTTCTTTTGAGGGTAATCGCCAAACCCAATTCCTAAAAATGAATTTTAACAGGTTTGGTGTTTTTATAAAATAAGGCTTCATTCAAATGAATTGTATTGGGGTAAAAAAATCCAAACAGCGTCTGTAAAATGGCAGACGCTGTTGAACTATATTATTCTTCCTCTTCGCCGATTAAGTAATCAAACAATTTTAAATAACCGACATATTCTTCCTTAAGGGTATTTGCATAAGCTTCATCATCAAAGCGAATTGCTGTTTTAATCAGCTGGTCGTACATCAGCAAGCTGCGTTCTATATCACTAAAAACAGCTTCAACCGTAGATTCATCAAACTGGCTGTAATACCTTAAATTTTCCTGTAAAACAATTTTTAACTCCGCAGTCAATTTTCTGGCTTTTTCTTTTTTATTTAAGCCGTAATATAAATCAACATAACCAATTAGCATGCTGTAATGACCAAATTTGGCCACCGGCATTTTTTCTAAGGATAAATCTACAATTTCTTCCGCCTTGTCAAATTTCTTTTCATTGATAAGCGCTCTTGCCAAACGCTCCATATTGTTGCGGTAAGTCACCGAGTTTTTTCGTGTTTCGGGATCTAAATAAATGTTATCGTCGGTAATGTTTCTCCAATCCCATTTTTTGACATTTTTGTACATTACATCAGTATTTATACGACCCATTTCAAAGAAATTTCCGTCATCAGGCGTTAAAATCGGTACCAGTTTGTAAGTCATTCCGTCCAACTGTAAATAATCTTTAAGCCAAATATATTCTTCATCAGCCTGTGCGCCGCCTGTAAAATAGATGGGCTGTTTCCAATTGTTGTTGGCCAAAATATCGAGCATTAAAATTCTTGCTTTTGTAAGTGCACCATCAAACTCGATGTCAATATAAGGCAAAATAAGATCTGCATCTTTTTGGGCCACAATGCCATTTTTTAGCACCATTTCTTTATCAACAGGCACCCTTATTTTATTGGTTGGCAATATTTTTTCTTGTATGCCGTCATCATCCAGGTCGTAAAAAGTAATGTCTTGGTCGCTTTCAATCCATTTCATAAAATATTGAATATCCACGACAGAATCTTTTAATTGCGGAATAATTTCTGGAAAATAGTACGCAACATCCAATGTTCCCCATTTGTATTGGTCATGGGTTAATTGCGATGGAATGGGTGCGGCATCATAGGTTATTCGCTTCAATTGGTCAATATACCAATCGGTTTGAAAAAGGCTTGTATTGATCAGCTTAATGTCGGTTCTGTAATTTTCAACTTCCTGCATATACCAAAGCGGGAAAGTGTCGTTATCGCCAATGGTGAACAAAATGGCGTTTGGCGCACAGGAATCCAGGTAGGCGGTTGCATTTAAGCGTGAGGTGTAACGGTTAGACCGGTCGTGGTCGTCCCAATTCTGAAATGCCATTAACACCGGCACGGCCAAAAGGGAAACAACAGTAACCGCAATGGCAACCATATTTTTGTTGGCATATTGTTTTAACTTTTGATAAAGCGCCAACACGCCAAATCCCACCCAAATGGCAAAAATGTAAAACGAGCCCACTACCGCGTAATCTCGTTCCCTTGGTTCAAATGGTTTTGGATTTGTGTAAAAAACAATGTCCAAACCTGTAAACACGAAAAAGAGAAACAGCGTGTAAAAATCGTTTTTGATCTTTTTCAGATGGAAAAATAATCCGATAATTCCCAAAATAAAAGGAAGGAAATAATAGGTGTTTCTGCCTTTGTTATTTTGAACATCCGAAGGTAAATTTGATTGAATGCCCAGCCTGAATTCGTCAATAAACTGAATGCCACTTAACCAATTTCCATTCTGTAAATCGAGATTGCCCTGTTCATCGTTTTGCTTTCCTACAAAATTCCACATAAAATAACGGCCGTACATGTATCCAAATTGGAAATCGACCATATATTTGATGTTTTCAATAAAATTAGGCCTGTTTTTACTGCTTTGCGGAATACCGGCAATGGCTTTGTAATTTTTTATGACAGAAGCATCTGTGCTCACCATCCTTGGAATGACACCTTTATGGGTGCTGTCCCAGTTTGGTAAGGCATCTTTGTAATGATTTACAATCACATATTTTCCTGCTTTTAAATCCTTTTCATATTTTGGCTTGTCATCTCTGGTCGGATTACTTTTGTCGGTTTCTCTGTTGTAAACTATGGAATAATAGGTATCGTAAAATACGTTGGAATCCCCGTATTGTTCGCGGTTGTAATAGGCCAGCAATTCACGCGCGCTCGACGGATTGTTTTCGTTGATGGTGGTGTTCGCATTCGCCCTGATTGGCAGCATCAACCAGGAAGAAAAACCAATCATAATAAACAAAACAGACAAAATAACAGTGTTTGCATCTGCCTGTTGTTTTTTATGTGTGTATTGCAACGCAAAGTAAAAAAAGGCAATCAGCAATATTCCCGCAATAATACTTCCAGAATTAAAAGGCATGCCAATGGAATTCACAAAAAACAATTCAAGCGCACTAAAATATTTTAAGGTATAAGGAAATAACAATTTAAAAACCAGAAACAGCACAAATATGGCCACAATATTGGCGACAACAAATTGCTTAATATTTAAATTTTTATATTTTTTGTAGATGTAAAGAAACACAATGGAAGGAATTACCAGCAATGACAATATGTGCACACCAAAAGACAATCCCACTACAAAACTAATCAGCAACAGCCATTTATCGCCGCGCGGTTCATCCATTTCTTTTTCCCAATGCAAGCCCAGCCAAAATAAAAGTGCCATTAAAAATGACGACATGGCATAAACTTCCCCTTCAACCGCACTAAACCAAAAACTGTCGGAAAACGTGTAAGTTAACGCGCCAACCAGGCCACTTCCCAAGATGGCTATTGAAGTGCTTTTACTTATTTCATTGCTGTTATCAACCAACCTTTTGGCCAGCATGGTAATGCTCCAAAACAAAAATAAAATGGTGAATGCGCTGGCCAAAGCGGACATAAAGTTGACCATTCTGGCAATCTCTGTCACTTCACTGGTAAATAACGCAAAAAAAGCACCCAACATTTGAAATAAAGGCGCTCCCGGCGGATGCCCAACCTGAAGTTTTACCGAGGTGGCAATATATTCGCCGCAATCCCAGTAACTCACTGTAGGCTCAAGGGTTAACGTATATGTGACTAAGGCTATTGCAAAAGCAGACCAC
The DNA here is from genome assembly GCA_035470005.1 of Lutibacter sp. Taxonomy (GTDB): domain Bacteria; phylum Bacteroidota; class Bacteroidia; order Flavobacteriales; family Flavobacteriaceae; genus Lutibacter. The sequence goes on from DATIRG010000466.1 coordinate 7,730, forward strand.
CCAATGATGGTGTTCCATTTAGAGAAATTGAATGCATTCATAGTAAATAGTTAAAACGAAGCGAATTTAGTAAAATAAAAATTAATTATAGAATTTATGGCGATATGGGATGACAATATGCTTTGAATGCGTTTTTAATGTAAATTTTCTTAAAAAAATCCTTCAAATTATTTGTTGAATTGAAACTTTAGGCTAAATTTGCACCCGCAAAATGACCCATGGTGTAATGGTAGCACTCCGGTTTTTGGTATCGTCAGTCAAGGTTCGAGTCCTTGTGGGTCAACTAGCAAATTCAATAAATCCCTTAAACTTAATCGTTTAAGGGATTTTATTTTTTAGGTGTGTCGCTTTTTGTGACACCTTTTGTATTGCCAATAAAAAAACCGTCTTAATTTGATAAAAAAGACGGTTCAAAAATTATGGTGAAACAGCGATTAGGCTATGAAGCCTTAACGTAAGTACTTTTTAATTGGTGCTAAATCTTCAGGATACGCAATGTAGTCTCTTCCCAGTTCGTTTTTAAGTTCCAAACCATTTGCCTTGCCAAAATCGGTGATTTTATAATCCCTGATATATCCTTCTCTTTCCATCATAGCAATAAAATGCGCCTGGTCAATTCCTATTTGATCTGCGATTTTTGAGGCGGAAAATTTTTTAATTTCTACAATTTCCGGTACATTTTCAGCAATTTTGAAATGCTCTTCAACAATTTGGGAATTTTCTTCAGCGGTATTTAAATGATTCCCGTTGGGCTTTATATATTCCGAAATTGGGCTGAATAAAGGCGTAAGTTCGTCCTTTATGATTGTTATAGCTTCAATTTCTTTAGTGCCGACAATTCCGCTTAAAAGTCCTTTTTTATTTTTTAAAACAGGGATCGCTTTAAATTTTAATTCCGAACTTTCAAAAATTTGATAGAATTTTATCGTTGGGTCTTCCTCATTATTTTCAATGCCCAAAACATTTGATTTAACCGACGAAACACCTTCTGAAATTAAATTATTTGCGCCGTCCATCGCTTTTCCGAAAAGTCCTCTTGCGGTATGTTGGACCAAAATACCCGATTCAATATTTTTTTGCAATGAGAAGTCATAAAGATTTAGGCTCGTCAAAATAAAATGGGTATCATTCAAAAAGAATTTTGCCTGAAGACTTTCATTATACCGAATTTCAATGTCAGGAAATTTTTTCAAAAAATCCAGACTGTCCTTTTTGATGCTTTTATACATGTTGTTTTCATTTTTTCCAAACAGCACCTTCAGTTTAAAATCGGTTCTGTTTATTTTTTCAGCTAAAGCATCTTGAATTCTTTTGTCCAAATCAATGAAAGGGGAAATAAGCAATAATTCATTTTTGGAATTTTTTATCAGGTTTTCAACGGCAGCGATTAACTGATTGTCGAATAAAAATTGGGCATCAATGTTCATTTTTTTTCTTTTATATGGGTAATAAACGCGTTTATTTAAATTTATTGTATTAATGTATTAAGTGGTGAAATTACTGTTTTAAAATCACATATATAAATGTTTTCTTGCTTTGGCTGTGAGGTATAAGTTGTTCATTTTTGACTAATCATTGGTATTGCTATAATTTTTTTTGCTAAATATAGTTCTTTTCTAAGTCATTTTCCCAACCGAAAAGGAAGCCCTCTTTTTTTGTGGATTTATTAAAAATGATCCGTTATCAATTGTTGAACACTTTTAAATATCTTTGCAGGCATGAAAGGAGTTGTTACAAAATCTACAGGAAGCTGGTATAATGTTTATGCCGAAGATGGCGACAGGGTCGATTGCAGGCTGAAAGGAAAGTTTCGCATGAAAGGCATCAAAAGCACCAATCCGGTGGCTGTTGGTGACCACGTAAATTTTGAATATGAAGAAGGAAAACTGACCGGCGTCATCAATAAAATTTTTGAACGTAAAAACTACATCATTCGCAAGTCCGTAAACCTTTCCAAGCAAACCCACATCATCGCTTCCAATATCGACACCGCTTTTATTTTGGTGACTATCGACAGTCCGCCAACCTCGCCCGGATTTATAGACCGTTTTTTGGCCACTGCGGAAGCCTACAGCATTCATGCCGTGATTCTTTTCAACAAAATTGATATGTACACGCCAGAGCAATTGGAAATAAAAGCGGAATATGAAGCCATTTATACGGAAATTGGTTACCAATGTATTGATGTTTCTGCCACAAAACACATCAATATCGATAAGGTCAAGGAATTAATGAAAGACAAAACAACCATGTTTTCGGGGCATTCGGGTGTGGGGAAATCTACGTTGGTCAATGCCATTGAGCCTAGCCTAAATTTAAAAACCGCTGAGGTTTCCAAGCAGCACAAACAAGGGCAACACACCACCACTTTTGCCGAAATGTATGAA
>DATIRG010000467.1:0-4986 GCA_035470005.1 Lutibacter sp.
GTTATTATCCGCAACATTGTTTGCGCAAGAATCAATTACCACAAGGTTAGGAGATTTTAACACCGTAAAAGTTTATAATGGATTGACTGTTGAAATGCAAAAATCCAATAGTTCAAAAATTGAAATTTCGGGATCTCAGGCAAAAGATGTTTCGGTTAATAATTCAAACGGAACCTTAAAAATTCGTTTAAAATTCCCCAAAGGATTTATTGCCGAAAACATAAAAATAGTGCTTTACTATAACAATGATATTTCTGTTTTAGACGCCAATGAAGGCGCTTCAATTGTTTCAGATAAAACTATAATTCAACAACACCTTGAAGTGAGGGCCCAAGAAGGCGCAAGAATACAATTGGATATTGATACAAAATATTTGGTGGTAAAAAGCGTTTCCGGAGGATTTATTTCTTTAAGCGGAGAAACTGATAATCAAACTATTGAAGCCACAACAGGCGGTTTTTATAATGGATTTGATTTGAAAAGCAAACAAGCAATTGTAATGTCTTCTTCCGGGGCAAATGTTGAAGTTAAAGCATCAGAGTTATTAGATGCCAACGTTCGTTTTGGCGGATCTATCTATTACAAAGGAACTCCGGAAATATTAAAAACCAAAATAACAATTGGCGGCACCATTAAAGATAAAAATTAATGTTGGTTTTGAATTAATTACTATCTTTGTAACGCAAAAATTTTAAAATTATGAATGCATTATATATATTTTTAGGAATGGTTGGCCCTTGGCAATGGATAATTATAGGCTTGGCAATATTGTTATTGTTTGGCGGAAAAAAATTACCTGAGTTAATGAAAGGTCTTGGCGGCGGTATTAAAGAGTTTAAAAAAGCAACCAAAGACGACGCTGACGAAAACAAAAAAGAAGAAGAAAAAAAATAAACCGATAATTAAATTAAAAAAAAACCTGCGCATTTCGCAGGTTTTTTTTTTAAACTTATTCTATTTCTTAGGTTTTTTATTCACAATACCTTTTTCATGATTGGATTTTTTCATCGCTTCCCCAATAACGTTTGAAGCGGTAAATGAAGCAACCATATTGTTCAGCATATCACTGCCTGCCTGCGGCGAATTCGGCAATAAGATAAGATTTGAATTTACGTGTTCTCCAATGCTTTGAAGTGTGTCATAATGTTGTGTCACCACAATTAAAGCCGATGCTTCCTGTGAGTTGATGCCAACGTTGTTCAGTACATCAACAGATTCTTCCAATCCGCGTGCTATTTCCCTGCGTTGATCGGCAATACCACGTCCTTGCAATCGCTTGCTTTCCGCTTCCGCTTTTGCGCGTTCCACAATTAAAATACGTTGGGCATCACCTTCGTGTTGCGCCGCAATTTTTTCACGTTCTGCAGCATTTATGCGGTTCATGGCGTCTTTAACTTTTTGGTCGGGATCAATATCGGTCACTAATGCTTTTACAATATCATAGCCGTAATTAAGCATCGCTTCTTTCAATTCACGTTGAATCGCGTGCGCAATGTCATCTTTTTTTTCAAAAACATCGTCTAAAATCATTTTTGGAACTTCCGCCCGCACCACATCGAACATAAAAGCAGTGATTTGTTCATGCGGATTTTGCAATCTGTAAAAAGCATCGTAAACTTTATCCTGCAATATTTGAAACTGGACAGAAATTTTCAAATGCACAAAAACATCATCTTTTGTTTTGGTTTCCACAATCACGTCCAGTTGCGTAATACGGAGGCTTATGCGACCTGAAACCTGGTCAACCAGCGGAATTTTAAGTTGTAATCCGGGTCCTCTTACACTTTGAAATTTCCCAAAACGTTCAATAATGGCATTTGTTTGCTGTTTCACCGTAAATAAACCCGATAAAAGAAGCAACAGCACAATAAAAATGGCAATATACATTCCAATCATATTAATTTTTTTAAAGGTTAAATAATATTTTAAAGATACAATGTTTTAAAATTTAATTTAAGATATCTTTTAAGTATTTGTATAAAAAACAGTAAACGTTTAAGGTTTAGGTTCAAAAGTAAATTAGAATTATTTTAAATTACTAAACAGCTAGTTTTAAAATATGTATTCGCTAGAAATTTCACAAATTATTATTTAATTTTAATGAATTAATTACAAGCGGTTTAAAATATGAAACAAACTATTAACTTTAAATTAAACGGGGAACAAGTTTCTGTAGCTATTAATGGAGATGAATCTTTATTGACTGTTTTACGGGAATACTTAGATGAAACCGGAACAAAATACAGTTGCGGACTAGGACAATGCGGCGCTTGTACGGTGATACTAAATAACCAAACAGCACAGTCTTGTATGACCTATGTTGACGATTTTAAAAATACTGAAATTATTACTATTGAAGGGTTGGCAAATAATGATGAACTCCACCCAATTCAAGAGGCTTTTGTTGCTTATGATGCTTTACAATGTGGTTTTTGTACGCCAGGTATGATAATGAATGCTTATGGATTTCTGCTTAAAAATCCAAATCCATCGCGTGAAGAAATTATTTCAGGAATGGAAGGTAATTTATGCAGATGCGGCTCGTATAACAGAATTGTTGATGCGATAGCATCTGCATCAGAAAAAATGTATAAAAAGATATAATTATGGAAGCGGATAAAATCAATCAACTTTATTTTAGCGATGTAAATCAACCAATCAGGTACGACCGACGTCAGTTTTTAAAACAATTGGGAAGGGGAATTATTGTTATTTTTTCTTTAAGTGAACTCTCTTTACTGGAAGGCTGGAGTCAACCAACCAATGCACAAGACCAGGAAATAGATTTTAATGCTTATTTAAGAGTAAAAGAAGATGGAAGAGTAGATTGTTATACCGGAAAAATTGAAATGGGGCAAGGCATTATTACCTCATTGGCGCAAGCACTGGCTGAAGAATTAGAAGTATCGTTAGATCAGGTTGATATGGTGATGGGCGACACCAAACTTTGTCCGTACGATGCCGGAACCTGGGGTTCCTTAACTACCCGTTTTGCCGATCCGGTTATACGTGCAGCTGCCGCTGAAGCGCGTGAAATTCTCATTGAAATTGCTTCGGAAAAACTGGGTGAACCTATTGAAAATTTAGAAGCCGTCAACGGAAGTGTTTATGTAAAAGGAAATGCTTCAAGAAAAATTGATTATGCAGCATTAACTAAAGGAAAAAAGATTGTTAGAAGCCTCACCAAAAAGCCCAATATTAAAAAAGCAGAGGATTTTAAAATAGTTGGAAAATCTTTTATCAGTACCGATGCCGTGGCTAAAGTAACTGGTAAAGCAAAATATTCTGCAGATATTAAATTACCGGGAATGGTGTATGCGTCTGTAGTTAGACCTATCATATTTGGATCAAAAAAACTAGCTGTTGATGCATCGGCCTTGCGTAATTTTAGTGGTGCGCAACTTATAGAAGATGGCGATTTGGTTGCGGTTATTCACAAGGAACCTGAAGTGGCAGCCAAAGCCGCACAAAGCATTAAAATTACCTGGGATGTTCCTGAAAGTAAAGCAGATAACGAATCTATTTTTAAGTATTTTGAAGATACTGTTACGCAAAGCAGTGTGTTTGAAGAAGGCGGCGATTTAGAAATCGGAATACAAAATTCAGAAAAATTTTTACAGGCAGATTATCATGACGGCTATAAAGCACATGCTTCTATTGAAACACATTGCGCAACCTGCTATTTTGAAAATGATAAATTAACCATTTGGGCATCAACTCAAACACCTTTTGGTACGCAAAAAGAATTGGCCGACACCTTTAAAATGCCGCTGGAAAATGTTCACGTTAAACAAATATTTTTGGGCGGAGGTTTTGGCGGAAAAATTTACAATCTTCAGGCTGTTGAAGCTGCAAAAATTGCAAAAATTTCCGGAAAACCTGTGCAGTTGGTTTGGACCAGAAGAGAAGAGTTTATGTACGACAGGTTTAGACCGGCGTCTTTATTAAAAATTACGTCCGGGGTAGACACAATTGGTAAATTAAACTTATGGAAATTTGATATTTACTGCGCGGGTACACGTGGAACAAAATTATTTTACAATGCACCTAACAACCTAACCAGGCATTTTAATAAAAACGATGCACATCCTTTTGGTACAGGTGCGTGGCGCGCTCCGGGAAACAATACAACCACTTTCGCACGCGAATCGCATATTGATGCAACAGCACATACCATCGGTCATAACCCGCTTGAATTTCGTCTTAATAATTTAAAAGATGAAAACATGATTGCCACTTTAAAATTGGCAGCCGATACTTTTGGGTACAATTCACCTAAAAAAGAGGGTCATGGTTACGGCATTGCCTTAGGTGAAGATGCCGGAACTTTAGTGGCTATTATTGCTGAAGTAAAAGTGGATAAATCTACCGGAGAAGTACATCCCATAAAAATAGTTTGTGCTCAGGATATGGGGCAAGTTGTGAATCCGCACGGTGCAACAGTTCAAACAGAAGGCGGTATTACCATGGGACTTGGATATGCGCTTTATGAAGAAATTGAATTTGATGGCGGACTGGTTAAGACCAGAACTTTTGGTAATTATCCATTTACTACATTTTCTAAAACACCAAAAATTACGTGCGTTTTTATTGATAAAATGAACTCTGCACCTCAAGGTGGCGGCGAACCGGCAATTATTTGTGTGGGAGGCGCCATTGCTAATGCGGTTTTCGATGCTTGTGGCGCAAGAGTAAACCGCATGCCAATTACGCCACAAAGAGTTCTTGCGGCAATGCCTTTATAAAAATTTAACTTAAATTAGCAAAGTAATCTAAGCCATATGCAGTGATGCAATGGCTTTTTTTATACGGTTAATCGTTTCTTTTTTGCCAATCATTTCGGCGATATCAAATAAATGCGGACCTTTTAATTCCCCAACCAAGCTCAATCTAAAAGGCTGCATCACTTTTCCAAAACCTATTTCTTTGGCGGTGATCCATTCTTTTACGGCGGTTTCAAAATTAAGCGAAGTAAAATCTTCCACA
>DATIRG010000468.1:0-7669 GCA_035470005.1 Lutibacter sp.
TAGTGATCAACCAAACCAACAAATTATAAAAAGCCAACATGAGCGCCAACCCTAAAATTACCGTAAAAGCATACCAAACCAAGGCTTTAAATAAATCGATGCTTGGAGATTCAACCACCAAAGCAGCCAACAATGCAAAAACCCCATAAGGTGCGGCAAGCATAATCAAATCAATCATTTTTAGAATGACTTCATTAAATCCATCAAAGAATTTTTTGACTGGTTTTGATTTTTTTTCAGGAATTAAAATTAAGCCAACGCCAAAAAATACGGCGAAAAATATCACCTGAAGCATATTTTTATTTTCTGAAGCTGCACCAAAAATGTTTTCCGGCACTATGTCTACCAAAGCCTGTAACGGACCGCTTTCTTTTTGCTTGAAGGCTTCTTCTTTGAATTTATCGGTATCACCGCTATAATTTTGCACCAAATCCTGGCGTGTTTCCGCAGAGATAGAATTACCCGGTTTAATGATATTTACCAACAGCAATCCAATAGAAACAGAAATTACCGTTGTCATTAAATATAGACCGATTGTTCGTCCGCCCATTTTAGAGAGTTTTGAAATATCCTTTAAATCGGATACGCCTTTTATGAGCGATCCCAAAATTAAAGGCACGGCAATTAATTTCAATGAATTAATAAAAATAGTTCCCAAAGGTTTTATCCAATCCTTCACAATATCGCTTCCTCCATCAAATTGTGTCATTATTAGTCCAACCAAAACACCTAAAACCATTCCCAATAATATTTGCCAATGCAATGCCAGTCTTTTCATTCAAAAGTTTTAAAATTTTTTGGAAAGATAAAAAAATTAGGTGACAAATATTGAAAAAGGCTTATAAGAAAAGAGTCTCAAAAAGGCATTATAGGACAGAATATAGATTGGGGAAGAAACCTATATAAAAGAATTAAGTTTAATATTAGCAACATTCTGCATGCCTCAGGACATTTTACTTCATCAGAATGATGACCAAGTGGAAATCTTCATATTGTCAATTTTATCAGGCAAAGTTTTCTTTACCGGAATTTATGGTTTACAAAATATTTTAGTAAAAAAAGTTTTTTAAAGCGTAACATTTATTCATTTTGATAATCATCATTCCAATTTTTTATCTCAGGATCATGAAGTTTCCCCAGTGATTTTGCAACAATCATGGAAACCACAGCATCACCTGTAACATTTATTGTTGTTCTGCACATGTCCAAGGGCCTGTCTATAGCGAAAATTAATGCCAAACCTGCTTCGGGAATTCCGGCTTGTGCCAAAACAATCACCAACATCACCATTCCTGCACCTGGTACTGCAGCCGATCCTATGCTGGCCAATGTTGCTGTAACGATAATTCCCAATTGAACCGATAAAGACAATTCCATGCCAAAAGCCTGCGCAATAAAAACCGCGGCCACAGCCTGATACAAACTTGTGCCGTCCATATTAATGGTAGCTCCAATTGGCAGCACAAAACTGCTCACTTCTTCATCAACACCTAAATGCTCCGTGACTCTTTCCATAGTTACCGGTAAAGTAGCCGCACTGCTGCTTGTTGAAAATGCCAACAATTGGGCTGGCGAAATTCCCTTTAAGAAAAACGAAGGCGTTTTTTTTGTGAACAACCAAACCAATAAATTGTAAAAAGCCAACACCAACGCCAAACCAAAAATCACTGTAAATGCATACCAAATTAATGCTTTAAATAAATCGATGCTTGGCGATTCAACCACCAATGCTGCCAGCAATGCAAAAACACCAAAAGGTGCCGCAAGCATAATCAAATCTATCATTTTTAAAATGACTTCATTAAACCCATCGAAGAATTTTTTGACTGGTTTTGATTTTTTTTCAGGAATTAAAATTAAGCCAATCCCGAAAAATATGGCAAAAAAAATCACCTGAAGCATATTTTTATTTTCTGAAGCGGCACCAAAAATATTTTCAGGTACAATGTCTACCAAAGCCTGCAAAGGTCCGCTTTCTGTTTGTTTGAAAGCTTCATCTTTAAATTTATCCGTATCACCGCTATAATTACTAACCAAATTCTGGCGTGTTTCTGGAGAGATAGAATTTCCCGGTTTAATGATGTTTACCAAAACCAACCCAATGAAAACCGCAATTACTGTTGTCATTAAATATAGTCCGATTGTTCGTCCGCCCATTTTAGAAAGTTTTGAAATATCCTTTAAATCAGACACACCTTTTATAAGTGAAGCCAAAATTAATGGCACTGCAATTAATTTTAATGAATTGATAAAAATAGTTCCCAAGGGTTTTATCCAATCCTTAACAATGTCGCTTCCGCCCTCAAATTGTGTCATTATTAATCCAACCAAAACACCCGTAACCATTCCCAATAGTATTTGCCAATGCAATGCCAGTTTTTTCATTTAAGATATTTAAATTTTTTGGAAAGGTAAATAAAATTAGGTGACAACAAAAAAAAATGCGCCAGGTGGCGCATTTTTTTTTTATGAATTAGTTATGTTAAAATTGATAGCGCAAAGAAAGGGCAATATCAAAATCGGTATCTTTTCCATAATCACCAACCAAGCCAAATTCGGGCCTGAAATCTAAAGAAATTAGCAATGGAATATCAAAATCGTATTCAATACCAACATTTCCATCAGCATTGATAAATATGCCGTCGTCATCATTTCCCATATAATCTTTACCTTCACTCCAAGATCCGATACCCGCACCAAAACCGGCATACCAATTAAATCCGCCGTCAATATTCCATACCCATTGATGAATTCCGGTTAATTTAAAAGCGTCAGAATACTTATTGCTTCGAAAACCCAAATCCAATTCTAAACGGGTCATTTCGCCCAATTCATGCTGATAAGTTATTTCACCACCAAAACCATCATTATCTCCCAAACGCACACCTAATGCGTTTCTCGCAATGTCTTGCGCATTTGATGTAAAAATAATTCCACATAAGAATACGGACATAAAAATTAATTTCTTCATAAATTTTGTGTTTTAAGATTTTTGAATTTAACATTTCTCTATTTAAAATTACTATCAAAACGAGAATTATGTCATTATATTTTATAAAAAATATAAAAAGAAAATCTGAAGCTTCATTAAAATATTAATAAGCGCGTAATTTATTTTAAAAATTAGAGCGAAAATAAAATGTGTTTTTCATTTAAAAATATAAATGTACTTTTGCCCCGAAATAAAAATGAATGGAAAAATTAAAACAGCGCTGGGGACTAACTTCTAATTTTCAAGTTATCTTAATCATAATAGTTTTTTCAATAAACGGCTCTTTTGCCGCCTGGGTTGCAAAACCACTTACCAATTTAATAGGTTTAGACAGAGAAACCACAAATCCCTGGTTGTTTTGGCCTGTTAGAATTTTATTGATATTTTTAATTTATCAGTTTACACTGCCACTTGTTGGCTTTCTTTTCGGACAATATAAATTCTTTTCGGCCTTTTCAAAAAAAACATTGTCAAGGATGGGTTTTAAACGATTTTATAAAGAAGCCTAATTTAGTTTTCCTTTTTGATGAGGTATTTGTAAATCCACGTTAAGGTAAATGTTGGCAAAAAATCGGTTACGAAAATACCAATTTCTTCGACAAAAGAAATAATTCCCACTCCTTTTCCCAAAGTTCCACCATACATTTTAAAAATTAAAAAAGCTGATAAAGGCGCCCAAATAACATCCGAAAATTCTCCAATAAATGGAACTGCAAAAGATAGAATTCCCAACCCATCGAAGAGAATGCCCAACAAAAGCAATTGATACTTTTTATGCATATTAATTAGTTAAATTATAATTATTTAACCACAATTACTTCTTTAACTTATCTTTGTACTTTTTGATGAATTTATCCAATTTCGGATTGATGACCGCCACACAATAACCTTGATTTTTATTGTTATTGTAATAATTTTGATGGTAGGCTTCTGCTTCATAAAACGCATCAAAAGCAGTGACTTCCGTCACTATTTTTTTGTCAAAAACTTTGGCATCGGTCAATACTTTAATAAATGTTTCGGCAACTTCTTTTTGTGCTGTTGAATGGTAAAATATGGCCGAACGGTATTGTGTGCCAACATCATAACCTTGTCTGTTTAACGTTGTTGGGTCGTGTGTTGCAAAAAACACGTCCAAAATTTCCTGAAAAGTGATTATTGCAGGATTAAATTGAATTTGTATCACCTCGGCATGTCCTGTTTCTCCTGAAGTAACTTCATTGTAGCTAGGATTTTTAACTTTCCCTCCAGAATATCCAGATGTTACTTTTTCTACCCCATTTAATCTTTGGAAAATAGCTTCAGTACACCAAAAACAACCGTTTGCCAATGTGGCGATTTCTAATTTATCTGACATTTTTGTTTTTTTTGTTAGTATGGATTGCGCATCAATGCTTGCTGTTGCAAAAACCAGAAATATTATTAATATTTTTTTCATTCCTTAATCTATTTTTAAATAAGTCGGAATTGTTTAAACCTAATTACATCCCGGCAGGAATTAATTTTCTTGGAAACTGAACCAAACTTTCCGCACCATTTTCTCCTACACTAACCACGCCAAACAAGAAATTATCAATAACAATATTCTTCAAGGTATAATCGGTAGTTTTGCCAACAAATCGGCTGTATTGCCATTGTGGTGAAGTGGTATCGCGCCAATAAATTTTATAGCCGATACTGTTTTTATCAGCAACATCATCCCATTTTAAACGGGTTGATGGCTCCACAGCTCCTGCAATCATTACATTTTTAGGTTCTAATGGCGCTGCCGCCAAAGAAGCCAATGTTAAACAATTTACTGCGGTTAATTTTGCTGCATACTCAAAATTTACGCCTTCCAGCACATCACCATATTTTATGCCGTTTTCAACCCTGATATCTTGGTGTTGGCGGTTGTAATTTTCGTGGGTTTCCATAATTCTGACACCCGTAAAACCTTCATCATTAAAAGGTCGGTGATGGCCGCCTCTTCCAAATCTGTCCAGTCTGTAAATCATAATAGCATCTAAATTTGTCATGTATTGTTCGGTCAATTTATCAACGTAACGCGCCAATTGCCGAGAAGTTCCGTCAACTTCACCACCATAAAAACGCATGCTGTTGCGATCTTTTTCGGTAGTTTGTACAGAAATAGCTTCAGAAAAAACCCTGAAAGTGCTGTTGTCAATTACACCGTCAATTCCTTCAATATTGCCAATCATATCATTGTTCAAAACCGCAATGACATCCCAATTCTTTTCTTTGGCATATTTAGCCATAATCTTACCGCCGTACAAGCCTTGTTCTTCACCCGATAAACCCACATAAATAATGGAAACAGGGAATTTATACTTACTTAAAACACGTGCAGCTTCAATGGTTCCCGCCAATCCTGAAGCATTGTCATTTGCTCCGGGAGAATCTGATGTAAAATTATTTGAATCTGAAACGCGGGAATCAATATCGCCCGACATAATTACATACCTATTTGGATACGTTGTACCGCGCTGAATTGCCATCACATTCACCACTCTGGTATCTGTAACAATTCTGCTGCCGTCAGCTTTTACCAAATCACCCAAATAACTTACTTCCAAACAATTATTGCAATTTTTGGAAACTTCATCAAAAGCAACTTTTACCCAACGTCGCGCTGCGCCAATTCCTCTGGCTTTAGAAATTGTATCGGACAACGTATGTCGCGTTCCAAAACCGGCCAAATTCACAATGTCTTTTTCAATGCGTTCTGCAGAAGGTGCCACAGCAATTTCAGTCAATATTTTATCTATTTCGGATTGTGAAAATATATTGGTGCTTATGGATAAAAAAGCCAAAACAATTATAAATTTACTTGCTTTCATATTGTAAAATATTAAATATTCTCTAAAGTGCTAACCACCATTTCAAGCATTTCTTCTGTAAAATCCAAATGGGTAACCATGCGCAATTTACCTTGTCCCATGGATATTAATGAAATTCCTGCTTTTTTCAATCGGTTCACAAAATCATCTTCATTGATGGAATCGATCACGTTAAAAATAACAATATTGGTTTCAATAGGTTCTACAAATTTAACCAATTTACAATTTTGAAGCGCCACACCAATCACTTTAGCGCGGGTATGGTCAATAGCCAAACGGTCTACATGGTTATCTAGCGCATAAATCCCCGCAGCAGCCAAATACCCTGCCTGACGCATGGCACCGCCAAACAATTTTCGAATTCTTAATGCTTTTTCAATATGTAATTTAGATCCTAATAAAACGGAACCAACCGGTGCACCTAAACCTTTGGACAGGCAAACCGATATGGTATCAAATATTTCGCCATATTGTTTAGGCGTTTCATTTTTAGCGACCAGTGCGTTAAATATACGTGCGCCATCCATATGAAAAGCCAAATTATGATCTACACATATTTGTTTAATTTTCAATAATTCTTCATAATCCCAACAAGCGCCGCCGCCTTTATTGGTGGTGTTTTCCACAACAACCAGGCTTGCCCAAGGCACATGAATATCTACCCTGCCAGAAACTGCATCTAACAATTGTTTTGATGTAAACATACCCCTGTCTCCATCAATTAAATGCGAAGTTACGCCCGAGTTAAATGCTGGGCCGCCACCTTCAAAATTATACACATGTGCCCATTTATCACAAAACATTCTGTCGCCGGGCTGTGTGTGAAGTTTAATGGCAGTTTGGTTTGCCATGGTGCCTGAAGGAAAAAACAAAGCGGCTTCCATGCCAAACATTTTCGCAATTTTGGCTTGCAATTTATTAACAGTTGGATCGGTTTTAAAAACATCATCACCAACTTCAGCCTCCATCATGGCTTTTAACATTCCTTTGGTGGGCTTGGTAACGGTGTCGCTAATTAAATTTATTTGCATGATTTAAGTTTTGAGATTAATATTTTTTTTGAATTTAAATTTATAGTCCATAATCACAACCAATACTTCCAATGGGTGCACCATCTTGTATTTTTGGTATTAGCTCTTTTTTAGACTGATTTGGCAATTTTAAAAAGTTATCTATGATATTTACATATCCATTATTATACATAAGGTTTATTCCTTTTAAATTGGATTTTTTTAACCAATTACTTAATTCATTAACTTTTGACAAGGCAATTGAATTTGCCTGAAAACTTGCTTTGTTGTTAATGGCCAAATTTAATAAATGTTGTAAAACCACACTATTGATGCTTTGCTGAATTTCATTATCATAATTATTTAGATGATGCCTTTTAAAAGTGGCGTCCATTATTTGATCTATCAATTCATCTAAGCCCAGTTGATTGTTAAATAATGCTTTTTGCTGAACTATTCTGGAAGCCCTCTCCTGATGAAATAACAATTCCAATACAAGTTCAGCAGCTGTTGACGAGGCACTTAAGGCATCAAAGGCAACACCGTTTTTTGATCCAAACGTTTCTCTACCTCTTTCATAACCATAAGCTCTTGGCGGAAAAAGCGCCAATATTTGAGTAGGAATTTTTAAATTTTCCACACTAATTGAATTCAGCAAACTTTGCAATGCTTCTCGTTCAATTTTTGGATCTATTGGTTTAACAATAGTTTGTTCGTCGCCTTTGACAGCATAAGAATATTCCATTCCCCCAATCATTTTAGCGGCGGCTTCCGCCTGATATCTGTGAAAAAAATAAAGAGGCACAAAAACATCTTCCAAGACTGTA
>DATIRG010000469.1:0-2531 GCA_035470005.1 Lutibacter sp.
AATTGCACAATTAATGGCATTTCGCCCAATGCATGCGTAGCACAACTCAAACAAGGATCATAAGCCCTAATGGCTATTTCAATTTGGTTAAGCATAGGTTCTGTAATTTCCGGTTTGCTGTTCAAAACACTATTTGCCACGGCCCTGACGCCACGGTTCATTGCTTCATTGTTGTGTGTTGTGGAAACGATTAAATTGCATTTGGTAATAATGCCTTTTTCATCTGTATGGTATTCATGAATGAGCGTGCCTCTTGGTGCTTCAATAATGCCAATGCCTTTTTGTCTAGGCGTTCCTTTGCGCACCAAATCGTTGTTCATCAACGTATCATCAAGCAGCAATTCTTTCATCGCTTCGGCACAATACAACAGTTCAATCAATCGCGCCCAATGCGTATGCATCGTCATATTGTTAGGCTTGTTATTTGTATATTCCTTAAATAGATGTCGTTCATTTTCCGCAAGCGGCATTCCCATATAAGCGCAAGTATTTAAACGTGCCAAAGGTCCAACACGGTTCCATCCATTTTCTCTGCCATATTTTGTCATATAGGGAAATTTCAAAAACGACCAAGGTTCAACGGCTTCTTTAAAGTGTTCTCGATAGTCAACATCTGCTATGTTCAGCAATTCATTTCCTTCAAAATCAACCGATCTTAGTCGTCCGTCATACAATTCAAAAGCACCTGTTTCGTTATGCACCAATCCCAAATGGTTGGAAGGGTAGGCCGCGAAATTATCAATCCATTTGGCATTTTGATGTTGATATGTTTTTATAAAATCAACCATTTCTTTCGACCATGCAATCATCGTGTCAATATTTGGGATAAGTTTTCCATCCAAGAAATAGGCGCGTTCTTCCGCTTTAAAAGTTTTATGCACACCACCCGGAAGCGCTAAAATCCCATGAATTTTTTTTCCCGCCAAGGCTTTGATCATTTCTTGTCCAAATTTTCGCATCAAAATGCCTTTTTTGGCAAGTTCCCTGTTTTCTGCAGCAACGGCAACTACATTCCTTTTTTCCGCAGGGGCATCAATGCCGAATAAAAGATCCGGGGAAGCCAAATAAAAAAAATGTAAGGCATGCGACTGAAAAACTTGTGCGAAATGTAATAATTTCCGCAATTTTGTCGCTGTTGGGGACAAATCTTCTGGATCAATCCCAACCAGTTGGTCAATGGCTTTTGCTGCCGCCAAATGATGGCTCACGGGACAAATGCCGCAAAGGCGTTGCACCAAAACCGGCGCTTCCCAATACGGATGGCCCTGAATAAATTTTTCAAACCCCCTAAATTCCACAATGTGAAAAAAAGCATCCCTCACCATGCCTTTTTCATCAAGTCTTATGGTAACCTTTCCGTGGCCTTCAACACGCGTAATAGGATCTATAATTATTTTTTTGGTTTCCATGAATCGCTATTTTGGTTTAGTCATATTTATATTTGGGATGTGCAATGGAATATTCTTCTTCAAACAAGATATTTTTTACCACATTCCAAATATGGTTAGCGTTTGGTGGACAGCCGGGAATATGGTAGTCTATCTTCACGATTTCGTGATTGGGATAAACGTTATTTAATATTTTTGGAATGTCTTCATGATTCGGAATAATTGTTTCATGATCTTCGCTCGTCATGGAATCCAAATAAGATTCTTTAAGACATTTTTCTAAAGAAATCGTATTGCGCATCGCAGGTAAACCACCCCAAATGGCGCACTCGCCAACCGAAACCAAAATATCGCAATGCTTTCTGAATTCGCGCAGCACTTCAATGTTATGGGTGTTGCTGCAACCGCCTTCCACAAGTCCGATATCGCAATGTTTGGTGAAATTTTTAATATCTGTTATTGGGGTTTTGTTAAATTCAATCACTTCAAATAAATCAAGAATCCCCAAATCTATATCGAGCATAGACATATGGCATCCAAAACAGCCGGCGAGTGATGTGGTCGCTACAATTTTCTTTTTGTTGCTAATTCTGCTTTTTTTAAAGGCACTTAAAGGCAATGTTTTTTCTTCAGTAACCACGTCAAATTGCCTGTCTCCAAAAGGTTTGCTAAACGATTTTCCTTTGACCAATATGGAACCGGTCGGACAAATTTGCATCGCATGAACTGCTTGCAATTCGGATAATTTTGCCTCCTGTTCATAATCAATGGCAACCATGGTTTTATTTCCTTTGTTGATGGAACAAAATACGTTGTAGCCGTCAAAAGTTTTAACTTCTTCAATGCATCGCTTGCATTTAATGCACCTGTTTTGGTTTACCACAATGCGCTCTGGGCGTGCGTCGGTAATTCTGTCAATAAATAAATGAGGAAATCGCGTGTATTTGATGCCGGTTTCGTATCCTAAGTTTTGCATTTGGCAATCACCGCTTTTTTCGCAGGAAGGGCAGAAGTGGTTTCCTTCAACAAACATCATTTCCAAAATGGCTTTTCGGGTATCCAGTAATTCCGGCGTATTGACTTCTATATCCATCCCATCCGCCACATGAATGGTGCAACCAGCAACAGCTTTTCCGTTTAATT
>DATIRG010000470.1:0-2508 GCA_035470005.1 Lutibacter sp.
TTTAATTCTTTTTATGAAGAAAATAAAGCGGAATGTGAATTTTCAATAAGTTCGCCGGCTTTTATTGCGAATTTATTTATACCAAAAGACGATGTTAAAGAATATGAAGATTTGTTTAAAAAAGTGAAACATTATAAAGTGATGATCTTTTCTGAGGGATCAGCTTCTTTAGACAAAAAGTTTGAGCGTTTCATCAAACAAAAAAATTACGAAACCATTTTCAGCGTAAAACAAAATGGGGAAAAAGTTCAGTTGTACTTTTTGCAGGATAAAAATGCCATAAAAGAAATTGTGTTAAAAGTTAAAAGTGAGGATGATTTTGTGGTGCTGGGATTAAAAACAAATATTTCAGAAGCTGATTTTAATAAAATTACTAAAAATTCAGACATCAAGATTTCAAGTAATTAAGAACTTAAAAAATAAAAAAAAGCCGTTTAAAATTTAATTTTAAACGGCTTTTTTTATGCATTTTATTTATCAGTAAATAAACTTATTGTTTTTTTGAAAACACATAAGTAATTCCAAAGTTAATTCCAAAGGAAGAGTAAGGAACTCTTTCTGCCAATTTTATGGAAGGGACAGTGTTTACATTGGAGAATTTATCAACATAAGTAGTTTCTATTACTAAAGATGAAGGCATATTGTCCAAATCAAATGCTGCTACTTCTGTGCCATTTGGTAAAAACAGACCACCGTTCAATTCCACAATTTCAGAATCTTTACGTTTTACGCTAATGCCCATATATTCTGCTTCCACAAATAAATCTAGATTGTTTGCAATGTTATGTTTATAACCAAAAGCTCCCACAAAACCTAACGGCAATTGACCATGAAAATCTTCAATATAATTAATATCCGAGTAAGAACCCGCCGGCAAACCGGTTCCTTCTCTTTGTTGGGTTGATAAAGGTGCTCTGCTGTGGACAATCGCTTCTGTTTTCCCTCCCAATTTAATTAAAGCACCGAAACGTCCATATAATTTGTTTGTAAATTTATAAACAACAGATGGCGTAAATCCAAAAGCTCTTCCTCGGGCCTTCGCATTTACATCAACCGATAAATTAGGTGCTGATTCATTTGGGATGTCAATGATTCTGACTGTTTGGTCTGCGCCATGCAAATAGGCAAATCCAAAATCCAGGCCAAAAGTATCGTTAAAAAAGTAACCGGCCCTAACTTGAAAATTGGTTCCTTCCCCATAACTTCCATAAGAGCTTTCAGAATCAGAAGCGGTAATTATTTCTCCAAATTGTACTTCGGCACTTCCAACGGCCTGACCAATACTTGATGAAATATAATATTGACCAAACGATAAATTAATTGTGCAAAATGCAACAAGCAACAGTAAATTTTTTCTCATAATATTCTTTAATATTTTAACAGGCAAATTACCTTTATTAAAAAATCTTACTTTGAAAAATCACCACTATTTTTGCGGAAATTCATTAATGTTTATAATGAATTGGAAAGGGAATAAGTTTGGTATTTACTTAAAAATACCCACTCTTTTTTTAGTATTTCCCACATAAACTTCATTGCCGTTAACAATAACGGGACGCTTTAAAAAAGTGTATTCGTCCAATATCAATTGCCGGTAGTCTTTTTCGGTTAATGGCTGACTTTTTAAGTCCATTTCTTTATACTTTTTTGCACTTCGGCTAAACAAAACTTCATAGTTTTTCGTAAGTTCAAAAAGTTCATCCAACTGCTTAACAGTGATAGGTACGGTTTTAATTTCTTGCAAAATATAGCCGGAAGTGTCCATTTCTTTTAAAATTCTTCTGCAGGTGTCGCAGGTTTTTAGGTGGTATATTTTTTTCATTTTTTAAATGATGTTAATCCGTAAAATTAATGCGTTTTTACTTTAAATTTGAAAACTATTAACAAAAAATCAACAGCATGCAAAAACACTTTGATATCCTTATTAAAACAAGACAACTGCTTTTAAAAATTACCGAACACCTTTCGATGGAACAATTGAATAAAATTCCGCAGGGATTTAAAAATAACATCGCCTGGAATATTGCACATTTGGCAGTGACACAACAACTTTTATGTTACAAATTATCTGGATTGAATTGCTTGGTTGCTGATGAAATGATTGCTGATTTCCAAAAAGGAACAGCGCCAAATCAACCCATTTCAAAAGAAGAATTTGAAGCGATAAAAGTACAATTTTTGCAATTGCCTTTGCAGTTGGAAGAAGATTACAATAAGGGAATTTTTAAGAATTACAGTGAATACAAAACAAGTGTAAATATCACCTTAAATTCTGTTGATGATGCCATTATGTTCAACACCTATCACGAAGGAATTCATCTTGGAATCATTCTCCAATTGATGAAATTTGTTTAAATTTTTTAAGTGAAGAAGGTAACCAAAACCAAAGAATATCAGCATTTTTGCTTAAAATGGACTTAAATTTGATACTTTTGCCAAAGGAAATAATTAAAGCAACACCGATTTATTTGCCACATGGCAAGAATGGTGAAGCCAATAAAAAATAAA
>DATIRG010000471.1:0-20515 GCA_035470005.1 Lutibacter sp.
ATGTTTTTCAACGTGCAGGGAAAAACTCTTGAAGTTGTTGGTTTTGGACAAAATCCTGATGTTTTTGTGCAGCCTTTTAACAGTTTGAATTTCAATTTTTCAAAAACATTGGATAAAGAGGGTAAATCTTCCATAAGTCTAAAAGTTGACAATATTTTGGATGAAAAACGTCAAAGTTTGTACGATTCTTACGGAGCGGCAGCACAACCATTTTCCTACAGAAAACCTGGAATGGCTTTTTCATTGGGATACAGCCTGAGCTTATAAAAACTTAATGGATAAAGACAAAAAGGCTGAAATTTAAATTTCAGCCTTTTTGTTTTAAAAAATTACAATCAAAATTTTTGTTAATTTACCACCAACGCTTTTTCTTCAACATTGATTATTTTGTTTTCCTGATAGGTAACAACGTTAATTTTATCGGTTTTAAAATAAGTCCAAACACCTTCTTTTACGCCATTATTATAAGTGGCGATTGCTTTTTTGTTTCCCTGTAAATCATAGCTGATCCACGTGTCGTGCAATTTGCCTTCTTTATTGAAATATCCTTCACGTTCAACAATGGAACTGTTATCAGCAAAATAATAGGTCGCTTTTACCAAATCATTTTCCATTTTTTGATAAACTACTTTTTGTTCTTGTGAAAATGCTGTGATGCAAAACAACATTACAACTACGTTTATAAATGTTTTCATGATATTTTTGATTTAGTCTGTTTTTATTTATATAAAAGTATGTTATTTGCTTTTTATTTACTTTAAGTTAACGTTAAGTTTACATTAAGTTTTTTTAAAATATCATAAAGTATTAACAATCAAGTGATTAAATATGATGTAATTTACGGTTTAAATTAGGATTTTAATAAAACAGTTATTCTTAACTTAAAATTTACATTGAATTGATATTGTTTTTATAAAATTTAACAAGGATATTGATGCTGGTTTTCAAAGTATTTGTACCTTTGTTTAAAATCATTCTAAATAAGCATTTTGGGAACAACTGAAAATTCAGGTATTTTTAACTACGATTTTGATTGGAGCGCTTCAACCAAAAAGAAGCCGCACATTGAGATAAATGAAAAATGCTGTGAAAAATTCAAGAACAAAAGCAACAAGACTTGCAAAAAATGCCCAAATCGTATTCCCTAACCGCTATATTTTAATACTTTTGCATTTCGTTTCTGACTAAGATAAAATGCCGGTTAATTCAAAAAAAATATTTCTTAAATTTTTGAAATGGAGATATCACAATATTTCCAACAAGCAATTCACCAATATCGCGAGTGCCATTATCGGATTGCTGGCAGGTTTGGCAGCGGTCTTTTTAAAAAACTCAACCCATTTTATACAAGAATTATTAGAAGGCGGTTTTATCAAACAAATTCATGAGGCATTTTATTTTATTTTTCCCATCATTGGTTTTTTACTGGTATTGCTGATCATAAAATATGTGATTCGCAAAAAAGTGGGACACGGAATTCCGTCCACCTTGTATGCTATTTCAAAACAAAAGGGTATTATACCCAAACATCAAATGTGGACAGCTTTAATTACTGCTCCTTTAACCGTCGGTTTTGGAGGCTCTGTTGGGCTAGAGGGACCAATAGTTTCCACAGGAGCCGCAATTGGCTCTAATTTTGCCCGATTTTTTCACTTAAATCAAACTACAAGAACCTTGTTGATTGGTGCTGCCGCAGCAGGTGCGATGTCCTCTATTTTTCAGGCACCTATTGCCGCCATTGTTTTTGCTGTGGAGATGTTTAGTTTGGAGTTGACACTTGCCTCAATGATTCCTTTGCTTCTGGCATCTATTACTGCGGTTCTAACTTCATATTTCTTTTTTGGGGATGATGTGTTGCTTCACTTTAATATACAGGATAAATTTCAGTTAAACGACGTTTTGTTCTATGTTTTCTTAGGATTCGCTTCCGCAATAGCTTCCATTTATTTCAGTAAAATGTATTTTGCAATCAGTAATTTTTTTAAAAAATTCGAAAATCCATATATAAAACTTCTTATTGGCGGCCTTTCATTGGGGGTAATTGTTTATTTTATTCCTACACTTTTTGGGGAAGGTTATGAAACCATCAACAATATTTTTCGGGGTAATTTAAACGGAATCGTGAGAAATAATATATTTGAGATACTCACAGATAACACCTACACAATTATCTTATTTTTAATGGGCTTAATCGCCTTTAAAATAATTGCCGCATCGCTTACTTTTGGCGCCGGCGGTGTTGGGGGCATATTTGCGCCAACATTGTTTACAGGCAGTGTAACAGGTTACGTTTTTGCTATGATGGTAAATGCAAGCAACTTGTTTAGCCACCAGCTTTCCCTAACCAATTTTGCTATGGTTGGTATGGCAGGCTTAATGGCGGGTATTTTGCAGGCGCCTTTAACGGCAATATTCCTCATCGCTGAAATAACTGGTGGTTACGAACTTTTTGTGCCGCTCATGATTGTGGCGCTGATTTCATTTGTGGTGACCCAAAAATTTGTGCCGTATAATATTTACGCCGCCGAATTGGCGAAAAAAGGACAGCTCATTACGCACGATAAAGATAAAAACGTGCTTATGATGCTCGATTTGGACAAACTCATTGAAAAGAATTTTGTGCTGCTTCATCCCGATATGACGTTGGGAGATGTTGTGAATGAGGCCATAGCGAAATCATCTCGGAACCATTTTCCTGTGGTGAATGATGATATGGATTATCTGGGAATACTCACTATCAACGACATCAGAAGCATTATGTTCAATAAAGAATTATACGATACAGTTAAAGTTGAAAGCTTAATGCACGCCGGATCGGATATTATTTATTACGAAACAGACTCTGCCGAAGATATTTTGAACAAGTTTAAACGTTGCGGTGCTTGGAATTTGGTGGTGTTTAAAGACGGAAAATACTTCGGGTTTATCTCCAAATCACGCTTGCTTACCGCCTACCGAAGAAAATTAATTGATGTAACTGCTTAGTTTTAGCTTATAGTATAAAATAATATTTTGGGCGTTCCCCTTCGGGTCAGGCTATCGCTACTCGCATCCCGTAAAAACGGGCGTGCTCAAACATACCGCTCTATCCTTAACGCAAATTAAATTACCAATTACGATTTAAAATTATAGACTTTATTTCTTTTTATCAACAAACGCAACCGCTTTATCGGGAAAATCGGTAAAAACCCCATCAACATTCGCTTCGTACAAAGCCACTTGCAGCAATGCTTCAAACGAATCAAAATCGCCTAACTGGTCGGCCCTGAAAGTATAGGCGTGGACTTTTAAATTGAGTTTGTGCGCGTTGGCGACTAAATTGGTGATTTGCCATTTCCCATCTTTGTTTTTTCCTTTAATAATTTGGGGAATCCAAGGTCCGATGCCATCAGCATAAGTGGCAATTTCTTCCAATTTTTCATCGATTTTGAATTCCATCAATTGCACCAAAAACAGGTCGCTTTTAAACTCATTTCTGATTCTTTTTAACTCTTTGGCATCAAAACACTGCAAAATACATTGGTCATTTTTATTCTTGTAACCATAATCATTTAAAACTTTCAACACTATGTTGGAAATATCCTTGCCTTCTTTTCTGTGAAATTTAGGTTCCTTAATTTCTGGATAAATGCCCATATTTTTACCGGTGCTTTTATTCAATCCCTGAATAAATTCAATCTCTTCCTGCAAAGAATGCAGTTTAAATGTTGCCGTAAATACAGGAAACCGGTTTGGAAAAACAGCCTTGTTGGTTGTGGAATCAAATCTTTCCGAAACGTTTAATTGTTTCAGTTCCTCAAAAGTAAAATCAATCACATAAAATCGGCCGTCAGTTCTTTTTTTCTCCGGAAACTTTTGGGCAACATCGGTAACCGTTTCCAAATGAATGTCGTGAATCACGATGGGAACGTTGTCTTTGCTCAACACAATGTCCTGCTCCAAATAATCTGCGCCCATTGCAAACGCCATAGCTTTTGCGGGCAACGTGTGTTCGGGCAAATATCCCGATGCGCCTCTGTGCGCAATCACCAATTTTTTGTTTTTTTGAGTTTCCATTGTTGGTTCCGGCTTATGTTCACTGCAAGATAAGGACAATAGTAAAAACAGGATGAAAAAGCGATACATATTTACAGTTTAAAGGTTCTTTAAATGTAGGTTTTTTTGTAGTTTTACGCACAATAATTTACAATATAAACTAATGAAACACCAAGATGAAAAGGTTTCACAATTCGAGATGGATTGTTTTGGGTGTTCCATTTGACAGATAAAAAACAATAAACAATATCAAATGAAATATGTGATTATTTTTGTTTTAGTGCTTACTTTAGGAATGCTGGTCACAGGTTTTTACCAGAAAAATAACGGCGATACCAATGGAGATATTGTAATTGGACTTGGTGTTTTGATGGTCGCTTTTGTTTTAATGCCTTTGTTTATTTACCATCGGTATAAAAATAAAAATCTAAGTGATTTTACCTTTGAGAAATTCAAAAAAGACCTTGAAGAGCGAAGTAAAAGTGAACCAAATTTGTAATTATCAATTTAAATTGCGCTTTTCAATAAAAAATCGTTTTAAAAGTTTGCTGCATTCTTCTTCCAAAACACCGCCAACAACTATTGTTTTTGGGTGTAAGGTAGTTTTCATCACTAAAAAACCTCTTTTATCTTCAGTAGCGCCATAAACAATTCGGCCTATTTGCGTCCAATAACTGGCGCCGGCACACATTTGACAAGGTTCTAAAGTCACGTACAACGTGCACTCTTTTAGATATTTACCGCCTAAAAAATCTGCCGCAGCCGTAAAAGCCTGCATCTCGGCGTGCGCAGTTACATCATTTAAAGTTTCCGTTAAATTATGCGCACGGGCAATAATTTGATTGTTCATCACAATCACCGCTCCAATGGGAACTTCATTTTTGTCCAAAGCTACTTCCGCCTCCTGCAAAGCGCGTTTCATAAAATAAGTGTCATCAAAAGGATCCATCATGCATCAAAAGTAATTGTTTTTCATTCACTGAACAATTTAAATAGCGTAGTTTTGTAGTAGTGAAAACAAATTTATTAGTACATATTAACGATCCGAAGGACCTGCGAAAGCTGGCAAAAAATCAATTGGAAACAGTTGCCAAAGAACTGCGCAAATTTATTATTGATATTGTTGCTGCCAAAGAAGGACATTTGGGCGCCAGTTTAGGCGTTGTGGAATTGACCATTGCGTTGCATTATGTGTTTGATACGCCAAACGATTTGTTGATTTGGGATGTTGGCCATCAGGCATACGGACATAAAATTTTAACAGGCAGAAGGGAAATTTTTCACACAAACCGTCAGTTGGGCGGAATTTCAGGTTTCCCAAAACGCAGCGAAAGCATTTACGATGCCTTTGGCACAGGGCATTCTTCAACAGCGATTTCTGCCGCTTTAGGAATGGCGCTAGCCTCAAAATTAAAAGGTGATTTTCAAAAACAGCATATTGCCGTTGTTGGCGATGCTTCCATTGCCAGCGGAATGGCTTTTGAAGGATTGAACCATGCCGGAGTAACCGACGCCAATTTGCTGATTATTTTAAACGACAACGCCATGGGAATTGACCCAAGTGTTGGTGCTTTGAAAAAGTATTTTACCGATGTGAAAGCAGGCAAAAAGGTTCGAAAAAACAACATTATAGAAGCACTGAATTTTAATTATACCGGACCGATTGACGGACACAATATCGATGAAATAATCACAGAATTGGAACGATTAAAATCAATTAAAGGCCCTAAATTTTTACATATAATTACCACAAAAGGAAAAGGACTCCAACAAGCGGAAAATGACCAAATAACTTACCACGCTCCAGGAAAATTCGATAAAATAACCGGTGACTTGCCGGCTAAGAATAATGTGCCGCAACCGCCAAAATATCAGGATGTTTTTGGGGAAACCATTGTGGAATTGGCTAAAAATAATCCAAAAATTGTTGGGATTACACCCGCAATGCCCACGGGAAGTTCACTAAAATTAATGATCGATGAAATGCCCGAAAGGGCTTTTGATGTTGGCATTGCCGAACAACATGCGGTGACTTTGGCTGCCGGAATGGCAACGCAGGGACTGATTCCCTTTTGCGCCATTTATTCCACATTTTTACAGCGCGCGTATGACCAAATTATCCATGATGTGGCATTACAGCATTTACCCGTAATTTTTTGTATAGACCGCGCTGGAATAGTTGGTGAAGATGGTGCAACACACCATGGAGTCTTTGATATGGCTTATTTGCGCTGCATTCCAAATATGGTGATTTTTGCGCCATTAAATGAAATTGAATTGCGTAATATCATGTACACAGCGCAATTGGGGATTAATTTTCCGCTTGCGATTCGTTATCCTCGCGGACAAGGAACGCTTATTGATTGGAAACTACCTTTTGCCAAAATTGAAATTGGGAGAGGCATTTGTGTTTCAGAAGGTTCAGAAATTGCGGTGTTAAGCATTGGCACCATTGGAAATAAATTAATCGAACTTCAACAAGAATTGCCAAAAAACAAGGTGGCGCATTACGCGATGCGTTTTGTAAAACCATTAGATGAAGATTTACTGCATCAGATTTTTAAAAAGTTTGATATCATTGTCACCATAGAAGACGGCGCAATTATGGGTGGGTTTGGAAGCGCAATTTTAGAATTTGCTGCGAACAATAATTATACCAACAAAACCGTTAAACATTTAGGGATTCCGGATCATTTTATTGAACATGGAAAAGTGGATGAATTGTTTGAAAGCATTCATTTATCCGAAGAAAAAATTAAGGAATTTCTGTTGAAACTTTTATAAAAAAAAATATTTTATGTTTCTTTGCCGAAATATTTTAAAGCCCCTAATATTATAACAAAATGCGATTAAATTTTTTCCTTTTTTTTACAATTCTTCAGACTTTCAATATCATAGCATCAACTTCAAAAGACACATTGGCCAGCGATTCACCACCGGTTACCCATTGGGAGGAAGCCAATAATTTTCGATTGATTTTTACGCAAAATTCTTTTGTTAACTGGAGTGCCGGCGGCAACAATTCCATTTCCGGTATCGCGAAAATAAGCATAAAAAGAGATTACAAAAACAATCATAAAGTTTGGGAAAATGAATTGAAGGCTAACTTCGGTTTAAATAAGGAAGCCAGACGCGAATTGCGCAAAACCGAAGATTTAATTGAGTTAAATTCAACATTCGGTTACAGAAAAGACATTACTTCAAAGTGGTATACTTCAGCAAAATTCAATTTTAAAACACAGTTGGCGAATGGCTACATATATCCGAATACCGAAAAACCAATATCAAAGTTCTTCTCGCCTGCCTACAATTTTTTAGGTGTCGGCTCTGAATATTTTTCAAAGGAAAACGAGCTTAAAATATACCTCTCGCCACTCACCAATAAAATGACTTTTGTTTACAGTCAGGTTCTTGCAAATGAAGGCGCTTTTGGTGTTTCTCCGGCCGTTTATGATGATGGAGGGAATTTGCTGACTGCAGGTGAAAATCTTAAAGTAGAGGTTGGAACTTTTATTTCCAGCGAATGGAAAACAAAGGTGATGGAAAATATAAAAATGAGCAATAAATTAATTTTATATTCTGATTATTTAAACAGATACGGCAATGTGGATGTGAACTGGGAAGTGAATTTTGATATGACCATTAACAAACATGTTACGGCCAATGTGGGTTCCCATTTTTTATATGATGATGATGTTAAAAATAAAAAAGATTTAAACAACGACGGAATTTTAGTTTCTGTGGGGCCCAAAATTCAAATAAAACAAATGTTGGGCGTAGGGCTGTTCTATTCTTTCTAGTGACCATATTTTCTTATAAAGCAAGATTCTAAAAAAAGTTCTTAAACTCCGATAAAATTTGGGTTTAAGAACTTTTTATTTAGGAATCTTTTATCAATCTAAACTTATTCCAAATCAAATTTTATACCTTGTGCCAATGGCAATTCAGTAGTATAATTTATGGTATTTGTTTGGCGTCTCATATAAACTTTCCAGGCATCGGATCCAGATTCTCTTCCTCCACCGGTTTCTTTTTCCCCACCAAAAGCACCACCAATTTCGGCGCCTGAAGTGCCAATATTTACATTTGCGATACCGCAGTCGGAACCCTGAACTGATAAGAACAATTCGGCTTCGCGTAAATTATTGGTCATGATTGCGGATGAAAGTCCTTGAACAACCCCGTTTTGCAGTGCAAGGGCATTTTTAAGTTCTCCAGAATATTTTATCAAGTATAAAATTGGGGCAAACGTTTCGTGTTGCACAATTTCAAAATGGTTTTCGGCTTCAACAATTGCTGGTTTAACATAACAGCCGCTTTCGTAGCCTTTTCCGCTTAAAACGCCGCCTTCCACAATAATTTTTCCGCCTTCTTTAACGGCTTCTGCCAATGCATTTTCATACATTTTAACTGCAGCTTTGTCAATTAACGGTCCAACGTGGTTGTTTTCGTCCAACGGATTTCCAATGCGCAATTGTTTGTAGGCTTTCACCAAAGCGTCTTTCACCTGCTCAAACATCGATTCGTGAATAATTAACCTTCGCGTTGAAGTGCAACGTTGTCCTGCTGTTCCAACAGCGCCAAATACAGCGCCAATAATGGTCATTTTAATATCTGCACTTGGTGTAATAATAATGGCATTGTTTCCTCCTAACTCCAACAATGACCTTCCCAACCGTTCTGCAACTGTTTTTGCCACAATTTTACCCATTCTTATGGATCCTGTGGCTGAAATTAAGGAAATACGATTGTCGTTGGTCATATATTCTCCAACCTTGTAATCGCCATTTATGATGCAAGATATGCCTTCGGGCAAATTATTTTCTTTTAAAACATCGGCAATGATGTTTTGGCATGCGATGCTGCATAAAGGCGCTTTTTCTGAAGCTTTCCAAACACAAACATCACCGGCGATCCAAGCCAGTGCGGTATTCCAGGCCCAAACAGCCACCGGAAAGTTAAATGCGGAGATAATGCCCACAATACCCAACGGATGATATTGGTCGTACATTCTGTGTCCTGGACGTTCGGAATGCATGGTAAAACCGTGCAATTGTCTCGACAATCCGACCGCGAAGTCGCAAATGTCTATCATTTCCTGAACTTCACCCAAACCTTCCTGCAGTGATTTTCCCATTTCATAAGAAACCAGTTCTCCCAAAGGTTGTTTTAGTTCGCGCAGTTTTTCGCCAAACTGACGAACAATTTCGCCGCGTTGCGGTGCCGGCTTAATTCTCCAAGTGGTGAAAGCTGCTTCTGCTGATTTTATTACTTTTTCAAAATCATCTTTGGTGGTTGTGCTAACTTTTCCGATAAGTTTGCCGTTTACAGGAGAATAGGATTCCATAATTTCACCAACTCCAAAAAAATTTGAACCAGTTGATGTTCCGTTATTCAACGTTTTAACTCCCAGTTTGTCTAAAGCTTGTTGTATTGTTTTTTCTATTGCCGTAATTTCCATAAGAAGAATTCATTTTTGATTTAAGATTGTTCAAAAATACGAATAATACCGCCCAATCTTTGAAATATTTTAAATTAATCAGTAGTCATTATTGAAAATGAATGCAGGCTGCGTTAAGGATAGAGCGGCCTGTTTGAGCACTTTTTTTGCGGCTTTTTCGCCGCTAAAAAATGCGAGTAGCGATAGCCTGACCCGGAGGGGAACGCCAACCGAAAAGGTAGGCAGGCACAAAATAGTTTAAAAAAGAAAATCCGTTTCAAATTTGAAACGGATTTCTTCATTCAATATTTGGTAACCAACCAAATAAATAAACCAACTAAAACTTATAATTTAAACCTGTATAAACTCCTAAATAATAAGGCTGAATGCTGCCGGAATTTTTAGAAAAGGTGTTTGTTTGCATTTTAAACATTGGGGAAACATTGATGAATAAATTTTTATAGAGCGAATAATCGATGTCCAGACCAATATTACCGCTAAAATTAACGGATCTTAAATTGTTTGATGAGCCCAAGCTTTGTGAGAAACTGTTGGTTTCAACAAAAACTTCGTCTCTGTTTAAAAGCAACGTACTAAATCCGCCCACCAAATTAATGCCGAATTTGCCGTCTGTTACGCTGTATTTTACTTCAACAGGAATTTCCACATAGCCAAAAACCTGATTTAAACTTCCGCCGGAATCGTCATCAGCAACTAAGGCATTTTCTTTCAGCGTTGAAATATCTGCGCTTCTTGACAATAGCGGATTTGCTGAAATATTTGAAAAACCTACAACGGCAACGCCCGGTGTAACATAAATGTTATTGGTTGTTAAACCTAAATTGATAAGGTTTACACCCGATTGCACACTAAATTTGTTTGTAAGCTGATAGGCAACTTTTACACCATAAGAAAAAGATGAATTACCGGAAGAAGGATTGTTTTTATACTGCGCGTCAATTCCGGAGCCATCACTAAATGAGCTAAAATAAATTGGGGCGAAAATGGTGGCTACCGTAAATTTACTTTCTGCAATTTCTTTTTTAGAAACTTCTTTGTTGGCGAATTTAGATAACGGCAAATTTTTGGCGTCTTTAAATAAGAAGTTGTTTTCTGATTTTTGTGAAAAAGCAGTTTGTTCTGTTGTTTTTTCCTCGGTTTTTACCGTAAATTGGTTGCTATATTCAATTTCTGCAAGTTCTTTGCTTAAAGCCGATACCACTTTTTGCATCGCCTCTAATTTTTCTTCAACAGTTATTGCAGTTGATGAATCTGTTTGTTTTGAAATTTCTTTGTTGGTATTTTGTTTTTGAAAGAAATTTTTAGAAAAATTATTATTAGGAAGAAAATAGATGGTGCCTGCACTAAATAACAATACAAATACTGCTGCAATACTGGAAAGTTTTAGCCAAAACGGAATTGCTCTTTTTTTAGACCGGGGAATTAACCTGTTTTCAATAGCATCCCATGCTTCACTAGGTGGGGAAACCTCGAAGTCTTTTAAATTCTCATGGAATAATCGGTCAATATTTTTTAAATTTTTCACTATTATCTTTTAACTTAAATCGATTGTTGTGCTTTTTGATGTGTTTCAATTTTCAATTTTAAAATGGCTCTTGCTCTGGCTAAATTTGATTTAGAGGTGCCTTCTGCAATTTGCATCATTTCCGAAATCTCTTTATGTGAATAACCATCCAACGCATAAAGGTTAAAAACCAGTCGATACCTGTCGGGCAATTCATTGATTAGATTTAGCAAAAAATCTAAAGAAATTTCATCATCATCAACGTCAACAATCACCTCATCAGGAATATCTTCCGTCACAATATTTAACACATTTTTTTTTCTGTACTTTAATAAAACTGTGTTAATCATTACCCGCTTTAACCAGCCTTCAAACGATCCTTTAAAATTAAACTGCCCAATTTTATCAAAAATGACGATAAAGCCATCTTGAAAATTGTCTTGAGCTTCTTGTTTGTTTTTAGAGTACTTTAGGCATATTGAAAACAACTTACCTGCAAAAAGCTGATAAATTTCTTTTTGTGCCTTGTGATCGTTATTAGCACACTGTTTTATGAGTTCATCTAAACCCAAATACGAGTATTTTAATTGTTAATAAGATACCTAAAAAGATAATAGGTTGCGTAAATTTACATTACTTTTGTGGGGTTTCCGAATTTTTATGAAAAAAATTAACGTTTTCAACCTTCATCATAGCGATGAATTCGAAAAAGCAGCGCTTGAGGTATTTCAATTACAGGCTAAAAACAACATGGTTTATCAGGAATTTTTAAGCCTTTTGAAAATTGATATTCAAAGTGTTAAACATATCGTGGAAATTCCTTTTTTGCCCATACAATTCTTTAAATCACATAAAGTTGTTTCTTCAAAAGAAACCGCACAGCGCATATTTTTAAGCAGCGGAACCACAGGAAATGAGCAAAGTAAGCATTTTGTTACTGATTTATCTATTTACGAAGAAAGCTTTACCAAAGGTTTTGAACATTTTTATGGCGCCATTGAGGATTATACCGTTTTGGCCTTGTTGCCTTCCTATCTGGAGCGCGATGGTTCTTCGTTGATTTATATGGTAAACGATTTTATTCAGAAGTCGAAAAATGAAAAAAGCGGATTTTACCTAAATAATTTAGAAGAATTGGCTAAGAATTTGGTTGATTTGGATAAAAACAATCAAAAAGTGTTGCTGATTGGCGTTTCTTTTGCGTTGCTGGATTTGGTTGAAAGGCATAAATTTAGTCTAAAGAACACCGTTGTTATGGAAACTGGTGGTATGAAAGGAAGAAGAAAAGAACTGATTCGAGAAGATTTGCACCAAATACTGCAAGACGGTTTTGGTGTTGAAAACATACATTCGGAATACGGAATGACCGAGTTGTTGAGTCAGGCCTATTCCAAAGGAAACGGAATTTTCGATTGTCCGCCCTGGATGAAAATACTGACGAGAGATACAGAAGATGCGTTAACAGTTTTGCCGGAAGGTAAATCGGGCGGCATCAATATTATTGATTTGGCTAATGTGAATTCATGTTCTTTTATTGCCACGCAGGATTTGGGGAAAACCTATCCCAACGGCACTTTTGAGGTTTTGGGCAGGTTTGACAATTCGGATATCAGAGGCTGCAATTTAATGGTGATGTCATAAAAAAACGACTCCATTTTCAGGAGTCGTTCGAAATTATTTCAATATTTCTCGAAATTCATTTAAACCACTTTAAGCAAATAATAACTTTTTTTACCGCGTTGCAACAACACAAATTTATCGGCAATTAAATCATTTTTGGTAATCACAAAGTCTTCGTTTACCTTTTCTTTGTTTACAGATATGGAATTTTCGCTCAAAGCCCTGCGTACTTCGCCATTCGATTTTAAAAAACCGTAATCGGCAAAAGCGGCTACAATTCCTAGGTTGTTTTCAATCACAGAACGTTCGATTTCCGCTTGCGGAACGCCTTCAAAAACATCCAAAAAAGTTTGTTCATCCAACGTTTTTAAATCATCGGCGGTAGAATTTCCAAACAAAATATTTGAGGCGCTAATAGCGTTCTCAAAGGCTTCATTTCCGTGCGTCATTATAGTGACTTCTTCGCCAATTTTCTTTTGCAGAATGCGCAGATGCGGTGTTTTTTGATGTTCGGCAATTAAGGTTTCAATGGTTTCTTTGTCTAAAAAAGTGAAAATTTTAATATAGTTTTCGGCATCTTCATCAGAACAGTTTAACCAGTATTGGTAATATTTGTAAGGCGAGGTTCTGTTGGCATCCAACCAAACGTTTCCGCCGGCAGTTTTCCCAAATTTTGTGCCGTCGGCCTTGGTGATTAATTTACACGTTAAAGCATACGCCTTTCCTTGCGCTTTTCTTCTTATTAATTCTGTTCCCGTGGTTATATTTCCCCATTGGTCGGAACCACCCATTTGAAGTTTGCAGTCATTTTCTTTGTATAAATGGTAAAAATCGTAACCCTGAAACAATTGGTAGGTAAATTCGGTAAAACTCATTCCTGTTTGCGACTCGGAATCAAGGCGTTTTTTTACTGAATCTTTCGCCATCATATAATTTACGGTAATGTGTTTGCCAATGTCGCGCACAAATTCAATCAATGAAATTTCTTTCATCCAATCATAATTGTTTACCAACTGCGCGGCATTGTCAGAAGTGCTGTCGAAATTTAAAAAACGCGCCAATTGTGCTTTTACGCCGGCAACATTTTTGGCTAAAGTTTCTTCATCCAGCAAATTGCGTTCTTCCGATTTTCCCGAAGGATCGCCCACCATTCCTGTGGCGCCGCCAACCAAAGCGATTGGATTATGCCCTGCTTGCTGAAAATGCATCAGCAAAATGATAGGCACCAAACTCCCAATGTGCAGCGAATCGGCTGTTGGGTCAAATCCAATATATCCGGTTGTTTTATTTTTCAGTAAATACTCTTCAGTTTCGGGCATCATATCGTGTAACATGCCTCTCCAACGCAGTTCTTCTACAAAATTCATCATCAAATTTTTAAATTTCAGCAAAGATAAAATTTTACTTGTTAGTTAAGGCTTTTAGGGATTGGTTTTTTAAAACGATGTTTTACGTGCTAAAAACAAACATTTTTTATACTTTCGTCTTATGATTTTAGTAACCGGAGGAACAGGTTTGGTGGGTTCGCATTTGTTGTATCATCTTTCGTTGGAAAATGATTCGATAAAAGCAATTCACAGAAAAAGCAGTGATTTACGCGCTGTAAAAAATGTATTTCAATATTTTTCTTCAGATTATGAGGCGCTTTTTCAAAAAATTGAATGGGTTGAAGCCGATATTACCGATATTATTTCGTTGGAAGAAGCTTTTAAAAATGTAACGGAAGTCTACCATTCCGCAGCATTGGTTTCCTTTAATTCCAAAGACTATGATATTATGGACCAAATCAATATTGATGGCACTTCAAATATTGTGAATTTTTGTATTGAGAACAGGGTTAAAAAATTGTGCTTTGTAAGTTCTGTGGCAACTATTGAAAAATCGGTTACCGGCAAAATGATGAATGAGGGTGATGAGTGGAATGCTGAAAAAGTGAGTTACGGATACGCCCTTACAAAATATGGTGCAGAAATGGAAGTTTGGCGCGCTTCACAAGAAGGCGTTCCTGTTGTAATTGTAAATCCCGGAATTATTTTGGGGGCAGGATTTTGGCATCAGGGATCGGGTGCTTTATTTTCTAAAATTGAAAAGGGATTTTCTTTTTACAGTGAAGGCGTGATGGGTTTTGTATCTGTCACTGATGTGGTAAAAGTAATGCTATTGCTGATGAAAAGCAGTATCGTAAACGAACGCTATATTTTGGTGGCTGAAAACAGCAGTTTTAAAAATATTTTTTATCAGATAGCAGAAAATTTCGGAAAAAAACCACCATCCATAAAGGTCACAAAATTAATGAGCGCCATTGGCTGGCGACTGGAAAAATTGAAGTCTTTTTTCACCAATGTTCCGGAAACGCTTACCAAACATGCAGCAAAATCTATTCACGACAAACGTTATTATTCTTCAGAAAAAATACAAAAAGATTTGAATTTTGATTTTGAATCAATTCCCGACACCATAAAAAGTGTTTGTGCGCTTTATAAAAAGGAGATTAAATAAACAACTATTGCTTTGGAAGACTTTTTAAAGAATCAATTTTAAGTGGCCTTTTAGGTTTTTTAAAATTTTCCCGAAGATTTTTTATAGAATCAATTTTAAGGGAATCCTGTAATTTAATCTCATTGTCAAATTTCTCTTTCAAGGCTATAAGTCGTTCATCAACTTCTTTCAAAATTTTCTCGTAGTCATCTATTTGAGAAGTGTAATAATAATTGCTTTCTTTAAAACGCGTGCTGTCGATGCCGTATTTTTCAAAAACCAAGGGAAAATAATTTACATTGCGTTCAAGATCAACGTTTTTAATATTTTCAGCACCTGCAGCGATAAGCATATCCGTCAACAAGTCCACCATTTGGTTTTTAGGGATCAAATTGTCAGGCTTTTTTATGATGGTGTTGCTGGTGCAAGCCATCAAAAAAACACTTAAAAAAAAGAGGTAACTAAATTTTTTCATTTTTTGAACTATCAGTTTTTGTCTCCCGTCCCGATAACTATCGGAATCGGACTACCGACTTTATTCCCTATTAAACAATAATCTTTTGCCTTTAGTATTGTCACCATTAAATTTACCGTTATTATACACCAAATGGCCATTTACAAATGTATGGGTAATTTTTGAGTAAAAAGTGGTTCCTTCAAATGGAGACCATCCGCATTTATACAAAATATTGTCTTTGGTAACCGTCCAGGGCGAAGAAATATCGATTAGCACCAAATCTGCGTAATATCCTTTTCTGATAAATCCTCTTTTTTCGATTTTGAAAATTTTAGCCGGATTGTGGCTCATTTTCTCGACTATTTTTTCAATGGTAATTTTTCCCTGTTGAACCATTTTTAACAAGGCAGGTAAAGCGTGTTGCACCATTGGTCCGCCACTTGGCGCCTTTGTGTAAATTTGCTCTTTTTCTTCTTTTGTATGTGGCGCGTGATCAGTTGCAATCACGTCAATTCTGTCGTCGAGCAGTGCTTTTAATAAGCCTTCTTTGTCGTGGGCAGTTTTTATGGCAGGATTCCATTTTATAAAATTTCCCTTGGTTTCATAATCGCTTTCATCAAACCATAAATGATGCACACAAACTTCAGCAGTAATTTGTTTTTTTTCCACAGGGCCTTTGCTCGAAAAAAGTTCGGTTTCTTTTGCTGTTGATAAATGAAAAACATGCAAACGTGCACCGGTTTTTTTTGCGAGTTTGATTGCTTTGGAAGAGGAAATGTAACAAGCTTCTTCGCTTCTTATTTTTGGGTGAAATTTTACAGGAATATCTTCACCATATTCTTTTAAATAAGTTTCTAAATTGGCTTTTATGGTTGCTTCATCTTCGCAATGAACTGCAATAAGCATTTTTGTGGATGAAAATATTTTTTCCAGCACTTTTTCGTCATCAACCAACATATTTCCTGTAGAAGAACCCAAAAACAATTTAATTCCTGCAACATTCGCCGGATTTGTTTTCAGCAATTCCTCTAAATTGTCATTGGTGCCGCCAAACATAAATGAATAATTGGCGTAAGATGTTTTTGCAGCTATTTCAAATTTTTGTTCCAGCAGTTCTTGGGTGGTGGCTTGCGGAACGGTATTTGGCATTTCTATAAATGAAGTGATGCCGCCTGCAATGGCCGCTTTACTCTCCGATTCAATTGTTGCTTTATGCGTTAATCCCGGTTCGCGAAAGTGAACCTGGTCATCTATCAATCCGGGAATTAAATATTTTCCTTCGGCATCAATAATGGTGGTTTCGGATGATTTTGAGCTAATTGAGGTGTCAATATCCACAATAAATTCTCCATCAATAAGCACGTCGCCATCAAATATCTTTCCTTCGTTAACAATACGGGCATTTTTAATTAGCACTAAACTCATGGTCTTCTTCTTTTATTTTAGCAAGTTTTCAAATCTCATTTTTATGACGCCAAAAACGGCTTCTGAAATTATGGAACCGCTCATTTTTGATGTGCCTTTTTTTCGGTCGGTAAAAATAATGGAAATTTCTTTATGTTTAAATCCTTTTTTCCAGGCCTTAAATTTCATTTCAATCTGAAACGCATAACCCACAAATTTTATTTTATCCAAGGCTATATTTTCCAAAACAGCACGTTTATAACATACAAACCCTGCGGTGGTGTCATAAATGGGGATTTGAGTAATGAATCTTACATATTTAGAGGCAAAATAGGACAAAAACAGCCGTTTAAAATCCCAGTTTATCACATTAATTTTATTGTTTAGATACCTTGATCCTACCGAAAAATCGGCACCATCTTCAGCACAAGCGTTGTATAATTGTATTAAATCGTTGGGATTGTGCGAAAAATCGGCATCCATTTCAATAATATAGTCGTAATTTTTAGAAATTGCCCACTTAAATCCGTGAATATAGGCAGTTCCCAAACCGTTTTTCTCAAGTCTGACTTCTAAAAATAAATTCGAAAATTCTTGCTGTAAGCTTCTTACAATTGCTCCGGTTCCATCAGGAGAACTGTCGTCAACAACCAAGATGTCGAATTGCTTTTCCTGAGAAAATACGGCCCTGATGATGGCTTCAATATTTTCTTTTTCGTTATAAGTTGGTATGATGACAAGCGTATTCGACATAAATTAAAATTACGGGGCAAAGGTAAAACAAATTATCACTAATTTTGCGTTTAAATAATAACATACTTCATGTTTGAGGCGAAAGAAATAATACACCAAAACCATCATTGGGTTTCACTTGTTTTTTTGGCGATTCTTATTTTTTTAACTTGGGCAAAAGTTTTGTATAAAGACAGGTTGCTTCATACGGCATCATTGTTTTTCGCCAATAAATATCTTTTTATTTATTTCAATAAAGAAAAGAATGATATCATCAATTTATTTCAATTTTTACTGTTTGTGGTGCAAATATTGGTGCTTTCATTGGCACTTTATTTTGTAAACTATTTGTGGCAGTTTTCCGACAGGCTAAACGCTCTTAATGGCTATTTATTGTTGGTTGCCGGTATGGGATTGTATTTTTGTTTTCGATATTTGACTGGGTTATTTTTAGCCGAAATTTTCAATATAAAAAACAAATACAATAGAATTGTTTATGACAAGGTTAGCTATTTTAACAACCTAATATTGTGGATATTGCCTTTTTTAATGTTGAGCGTTTATGCCGATATTTATAAAGATTTTTTTTTAAAAACCACATTTTTACTCCTTGTCATTTTGCTAATTTTAAGATATGTTTTAGTGCTTGCAAATAATAAAAAGCTCATAGTTAACAACTTATTTTATTTTATTTTGTACATTTGCGCACTGGAAATAGCACCTCTGGCAATTATTTTGAAATTAACAATTTAAAACAAAAAATTGACGTTTATGAAAGTGAAAACAATTTTAGTTTCCCAACCAACCCCTAAAACAGAGAACTCCCCATATTTAGAATTGTCTGAAAAGCAAAAAGTAAAAATTGATTTTAGACCGTTCATTCACGTGGAAGGTGCTTCCGCAAAAGAGGTAAGATCCCAAAAAATTGATTTAAAAAATTATACTGCAATTATCTTAACCAGCAGAAATGCAGTTGATCACTTTTTTAGAATTGCTGAAGAAATGCGCTTTACGGTTCCTGATGACATGAAATATTTTTGTGAGTCAGAAGCGGTTGCGTATTATTTACAAAAATATGTGGTGTATCGCAAACGCAAAATTTATGTTGGCGAACGCACTTTTACTGATTTGGCCAAAATCATTAAAAAATACAAAGATGAAAAGTACTTATTGCCTTCGTCTGATAAACTAAAAGAATTGGTTCCCGAAACCTTAAATGAATTAGGCGTAAATTGGGATCGAGGAATTTTTTATAAAACACTGATAAGCGATTTAACTGATTTGGAGAATGTGTTTTATGATGTTTTAGTGTTCTTTAGTCCATCAGGAATTGAATCCTTATTTCAAAACTTCCCTGATTTTAAACAAAATGAAACACGCATTGCGGCATTTGGCAATTCAACCATAAAAGCGGCGACAGATGCCGGTTTAAAATGCAATATTCAAGCGCCAACACCCGAATCGCCTTCAATGACGATGGCGTTGGAAAAATATATTATTGAAGTCAATAAAAAGCAACACTGCGATAAATAGCATAAAAAAACCGAGTTTTAACTCGGTTTTTTTATGAAAATAAATTGGCAAAAACATCTTCCACTTTTGTGACCTTCACCACTTTTATTTTGTGGTTTGTGCTGCTGATTTTATTGAATTTTGAAACAAATATTTTGTGAAATCCTAATTTTTCGGCTTCCATAATGCGTTGATCCACCCGATTCACAGGGCGAATTTCACCAGTAAGGCCAATTTCGGCGGCAAAACAAAAATCCTGCGCAATTGAAACATCTTCGTTTGACGATAAAATGGCGCAAATCACCGCCAAATCAATGGCCGGATCATCCACTTTTATGCCTCCGGCAATATTTAAAAACACATCTTTTGCGCCCAATCTAAATCCGGCGCGTTTTTCTAAAACAGCCAATAGCATGTTTAAACGTTTGGTGTCGTAGCCAGTTGCGGAGCGTTGTGGCGTGCCGTAAACCGCAGTGCTTACCAACGCCTGAACTTCTATCATTAACGGCCGCATTCCTTCTAAAGTTGCGGCAATGGCGGTTCCGCTTAAATCTTCTTCTTTTTGGGAAATTAATATTTCTGAAGGATTTTCAACTTCGCGCAAGCCAAACGATTGCATTTCGTAAATACCGATTTCTGCAGTTGATCCAAACCGGTTTTTTTGTGCGCGCACGATGCGATATGCGTGATTTCTGTCGCCTTCAAATTGCAAAACCACATCAACCATATGCTCTAAAACTTTTGGACCGGCAATATTGCCGTCTTTGGTGATGTGCCCGATTAAAAG
Source organism: Lutibacter sp. (assembly GCA_035470005.1). Taxonomy (GTDB): domain Bacteria; phylum Bacteroidota; class Bacteroidia; order Flavobacteriales; family Flavobacteriaceae; genus Lutibacter. The sequence continues at coordinate 19,991 of DATIRG010000471.1, forward strand.
CACCGGTGTGGCTGTTTCTTTGGCAAATTTTATCAACTCGGCCGTCGTTTCCCTGATTTGTGAAATGGAACCCGGGGAAGCATCAATGTATTCTGTATATAAAGTTTGGATGGAATCTATGACAACTACTTCCGGATTTATTTCTTCGATGGCCCTAAAAATGTTTTGGGTGTTTGTTTCAGTTAAAATTAAGCAATTGGTGTTTAAATTTTGAAGGCGTTCAGCCCGCATTTTAATTTGCGACTGGCTTTCTTCTCCCGAAACATACAATACTTTTTTTGGCATGGTCAACGCGACTTGCAGCAACAAAGTTGATTTTCCGATTCCTGGTTCGCCGCCTAATAATAACATGGAACCTTTTACCAAACCGCCGCCCAAAACCCTGTCGAGTTCCTTGTTATTGGTTGAAATCCGGTCTTCTTTGTCTAAAGCAATATCGTTGATTTTTAACGCTTTATTGGCTTTTTTTGGGGAAGTGGATTGTTTCCAGTTTCTTTTTTCTTCGGATTGAATCACTTCTTCAAC